>PDSN01000165.1 GCA_002748505.1 Gammaproteobacteria bacterium
AAAGCAGTTGTTGGTGATTTTGCCCTTTTTGAAAAATTGATTGCTGTAGGATACACAGCCCATTTGCAGGCTTTCCAAATGCTGCGGCTCGAAGCGTTGGCCGACAATAAATTCGGTGCTGCCACCGCCAATGTCCACTACCAGGCGTGAGTGCGCGTCATCTGCCAGGGTGTGCGCCACACCCAGATACACCAGACGTGCTTCTTCTGCGCCGTAGACCACGTCAATTTCTGCCCCCAAAATCCGGCTGGCGGGCCAGGTAAAATCGCGCCGATTGCGCGCCACGCGCAGGGCGTTGGTACCCACAGCGCGAATTTTTGATGGTTCAACACTGGCCAGCACCTGAGCGAAGCGCGACAGGCAGTCCAGGCCGCGCTCAATCGCCTCTTGCGATAACACGCCATTGCTCAGTCCCGCGCCGAGTTGCACTTTTTCGGCCAGCGTTTCCACCGGGCGCATTTCGCCATGTTCAACCTTGGCTAAAATTAAGTGAAAAGAATTGCTGCCAATATCGATTGCGGCGAGCAAACTGCCCTCTGGAAGCGGTTTCGGGTGGGTTTCGGTCAATGGTGTAGTCATAATAAAAACAGCGGAAGTGAATTGTGGCGACATTGTATAGCATGTATGGGCGTATTGAAACCGGGCGAACTACCACAGCTGTCGTTATTGCAAGGTATTGCCAGCTCAGATACAGCCTTGAGGTCAAAAAACCACGGGCAGGCAGTTCCATTCCCTCTGGTAATCAAATAAATAAAAATAATCAATTTGTGTTATCTCATGCTCGGCGCTAGGATGTGCGCTGTTGATATGCCCCCAAACCGAATGACGCGCTGCGGCGCGTGTGAGGAAGCTATGACAGCTAGAACTTTATACGACAAATTATGGGATGCCCATTTGGTTGAGCAGCGCGATGATGGCTCCGCTTTAATCTATATTGATCGGCATTTGATTCACGAGGTGACTTCACCCCAGGCCTTTGAAGGCTTGCGTTTGGCCGGTCGCACACCCTGGCGCCGCGACGCAAACCTCGCCGTGCCCGACCACAACGTGCCCACTGATAGCGCTGAACGTGCCGGTGGGGTGGCGGGCATTGCCGATCCGGTCTCGCGCATTCAGGTGCAAACCCTGGATGATAACTGCGCCAGGTTTGATCTGGTGGAGTTTGATATTAACGATAAGCGTCAGGGCATTGTGCATGTGGTCGGCCCCGAGCAGGGCGCGACGCTGCCGGGTATGACGGTCGTTTGCGGTGATTCCCACACCTCCACTCACGGCGCGTTTGGCGCTTTGGCGCACGGTATTGGCACATCGGAAGTGGAGCATGTGCTGGCTACGCAGTGTCTGGTGCAAAAGAAAATGAAAAATATGCTGGTGCGCGTCGATGGCCAGTTGCGCCCGGGTGTGACCGCAAAAGATGTGGCCCTGGCGATCATCGGCGAGATTGGCACCGCCGGTGGTACCGGTTACGCGATGGAATTCGGCGGTGAGGCCATTGCCAGCCTGAGCATGGAAGGGCGCATGACCTTGTGCAATATGTCCATCGAAGCCGGTGCACGCATGGGCATGGTGGCGGTGGATGATACGACTATTGACTACGTGCGCGGTCGTCCCTTTGCGCCCAAGGGCGAGCAGTGGGAGGCGGCGGTGCGCGCCTGGCGCGATTTACACAGTGATGCCGACGCTGAGTTTGACCGCGTGGTGGTGCTTAACGGTGCGGATATTTTGCCGCAGGTGACCTGGGGCACATCGCCGGAAATGGTGCTGCCGGTAAATGGTATTGTGCCCGATCCAAAGGATATTGAAGACCCCACGCAGCGCAGCGCCACCGAGCGCGCCCTGGAATATATGGGACTTAGTGCGGGTATGGCGCTGGCGGATATTCACGTGGATAAGGTGTTTATCGGCTCCTGCACTAACTCGCGGATTGAAGATCTGCGCGAGGCGGCGGCGGTGGTGAAAGGCCGTCAAAAAGCCGATTCAGTAAAAGAGGTGTTGGTGGTGCCGGGTTCCGGTCTGGTGAAACGACAGGCCGAGGCCGAAGGGCTGGATAAAATTTTTATCGAGGCGGGTATGTTGTGGCGCGAGCCGGGCTGCTCTATGTGCCTGGCGATGAATGCGGATAAACTCGGTGCGGGCGAGCATTGCGCGTCGACTTCAAATCGCAACTTTGAGGGGCGTCAGGGTTTCGGTGGGCGCACCCATCTGGTCAGCCCCGCCATGGCCGCTGCCGCCGCGATTGCCGGGCATTTTGTGGATGTGAGCCGGTGGCAACAGGAGGACTGCGCATGAAAGCCTTTACCCAACTGGACGGTTTAGTGGCGCCCATGGATCGCGCCAACGTCGACACGGATTTAATTATTCCCAAACAGTTTTTAAAGTCGATTAAACGCTCGGGCTTTGGCCCCAATTTGTTTGACGAGCTGCGTTATTTAGACGAAGGTCAGCCGGGTATGGATTGTTCCACCAGGCCG
>PDSN01000166.1 GCA_002748505.1 Gammaproteobacteria bacterium
ATGATCAATGATGGCGGCCTGGGTGCGCCGTTTGGCCTGGGCACCCTCACCCGGATCGTTGACAATAAAGGGATAAAAATGCGGCATGGCACCCAGAGCAATATCCGGCCAGCATTGTGCAGACAAGGCAGAGCCTTTTCCCGGCAACCATTCAAGGTTGCCATGTTTGCCGACATGAATCACCGCATCGACCTGATAGACATGCCTGAGCCAGAAGTAAAACGCCAGGTAATTGTGGGGGGGGATCAAATCCGGGTCATGGTAGTTGGCCACCAGATCAATATTGAAGCCGCGAGCCGGTTGAATACCGACAAAGGTGTCACCCAGACGAATACCGGACAACATCAAGCGACCCTGCCGGTATTTGATATCCTGTTCAGGCTCACCCCATTGGTCGATCACGGCTTTTTGTGACGCTTCTGGCAGGCTGGCAAAGCGTTTTTTATACTCCTTTACACACAGGCTTTGCCAGCAGGGTAAATAATCCAGGGTATTCGGGTTGTTGGTCACAGAACTGAGCAAGGCTTCAATCAATCCGTTGCCGGATTCCGGTATATCGCTAACCGGATACCCCGCTTCGGCCATTGCCAATAAAATCCGGCGGGCGGATTCCGGCGTATCCAGACCGACACCGTTACCTATGCGCCCGTCTTTGGTCGGATAATTTGCCAGAATCATCGCAATGCGTTTTTCCGAATCGGGCTTGAGCGCGAGCTGGCAATATCGTCTGGCCAGTTCCGCAACAAAATGAGCCCGATCATCGTTTAATTCGTATCGAACAATACCGGATTCGGTGCGCTCATCATAATAGCTTTCATTTTTAAAGCTCAGTGCCCTGGAAACAATTCTCCCGTCCATTTCAGGCAACACAACCTGCATGGCCAGATCACGGTTTCTCAAACCCTGGCTGTGGGTCATCCAGTCTTCTTCGGTACTGCCTGACAGCACCAGTTGCAAAACGACAATGTCTTTCTCGAAGGGTGACTGAAATGCACTCGGCTCGGAGCTGAGATCCGGACTGGCCACCGTGTTGGTTGCAAAGCCGGTAGCATTCAGTATCAGTTGCACCCCGGCCTGTTCAATCAGGGTGTTGACCAGTTCCAGGGAAGCGGCATCCTTCAGCGAGCTGATGGCAACCGGTAACACAGATAACGCCTGTTGTTGCAACACCTTGATCAAGTCATCAAACATCGTCATATTGGCGCTTTGCAGATGACTTCGGTAAAACAGGAGAATAACGACAGGATTGGTCTGATCACCCCTTTCCCTTACCCTGTTGCGCCAGCTCAATAAGGTGCCCTGCCCCACACCCGGTTCGTAAATCAGACATTTGGGAAAGGGTTTTGGCTCCTGCCAGGGAAAGTTGTCGGCATTTATTCCGCTGACATAACGCCCCATAATAAAGTGATATAGCTGGCGGGCATTGGCAATCCCCCCTTCGCGCAAATATCGCCAGACCCGATGTGCATCCTCCGGTGCAACCGAGCAGACCTCCATTAAATCCGGATCCGGGGTATCATCGCCAGGCACCACAATCAGGGTTCTGGGTGATTCAGGCGTTTGTGCTCTCTGCCATTCGGTCAGCCTTTCCAGACCATAAGCCCAATAACTCCCGCCCCCCAATAGCGACACCACCACCACCTGCGCAAAATCCAGCACCTTGTGTTCGTACAAATCATAGGCGGCAGGTTTCAATAACTGCACCCAGTTGGCCAGGCGTACCCGGGGCAGCTCCGGTTCCCCCTGGTGACACTGATACAACTCGTCCAGCGCAGATGACAGGGCAGACAGGCTGCTGTCTGCTGCTGTCAGTATAATCACTTCTGCCGGGGTCTGGTCGAGGTCGATAATCCCTTCGTCATCGACAAAACCACCGGGTTTGGCTGCTAACAAGTGCATAGAGAGTTCACCCTGATGTAACTACCCGGGCGGGAGAGCAGTTACATTTGAATTTGCCTGTCAGTAATCGTTTCCAACTGATGATCTATTGAGTAATCAGTGCGGTTTCAAGCACTGCCTGTATGACACTTTTTTCAATCTCCTTGCCAATAAAAACGAGCGAGGTCTGTCTCGGTTCATCATTTTGCCAGGGGCGATCATAATAGGCATCCAGCCGTTTCCCCACCGCCTGCAACACCTGCCGCATGGGTTTGCCTGGCAAAGCAGCAAAGCCTTTTACCCTGAAGATATTGTAATCGCTCAATACCGAGTGAATGGCGGCCTGGATTTTATCCGCATCCACCTCGCCTATCTGAATCACAAAGGAATCAAAATGATCATGGGCATGTTCATGGTGCTCGCCCTGCTCGTGGTGGTGGTCATGGTGATTGTGAACCTTGCCAATATGCTCCTCGGCTGCCGCGTCAATGCCGATAATGGTATTCAAATCTGTTTCACCGTGGCTGATATAGGTTGTTTTTACTTCACTCGGCACGCGACTGCCAACCAGCTCTTTGACCCGATTTCG
>PDSN01000128.1 GCA_002748505.1 Gammaproteobacteria bacterium
GCGCCGTCGACGTTGCGATCTGCCAGATCGTTCATCACACAACCCGCCGAGCGCATTAAAAAGGTGCCGAGCACAAAGATAATCAGCAGCTTTAGTGAAGGCACACCGCCTGCCGCAATCCATAGTGCGCTCAGCGTTGGCCACAGCAGCAAATAGGAACCGATGGGTTTGTCAAAGCGTATGAGTTTGAGTAGCGCGCTGGGTTTAAGGAGCGTTGGCATAAAAAAGTGGTCGCTTACAGTGACGGGCTAGCAAGCGCCTATTTTGCCACGCTCGGCGCGATGGTGGGAGCATTGCCTGGGCCACGGGGTAAAACTTTGTAAAAACACCTCACTCACCAACAAAGATTTACCGTTTATGCTAAAGCGCGAACGCCGTCCCCAGCAGGGCGCACTTTGGTGCAGATGGGCGGGCAGGTAATTACTGTTGCCGTCAATTGCGGCCACTTCAAAAGGCGTGCGGCGCATCGCGGGGTTGGCAAACAGCAGGCTTCCCAAAGATTCATTGTTGAGTTGGCGTAAGTGACGCAAACTGCCGGTCAGCGCTTCAACGGGAAACACCGAGCGGGCAAACACCACGGGCTGGCCGTGGCAGCGCAGCTCCACTTCGCGTATCAAGGCCCGTTTGCGCTCGCCAAGTTGCAGCAGGCGCTGCTCAGAAAGCAGCGGCGTGCGCCAGCCCTGGGCAAGACGCGCCACCGAGAAGTGCCCGCCGCTTACGGCGTCAAGCCTTGCGCTCAGTGAGCCGTCGTCCAAAAGCCAGTAGCGAGTATCTGCGTCGAGCACAGCGTTATCGAGCCGCGTGGCCAGTTGCCAGTGCAGATCCGTTATGTGAGATTGCCGATGGGGCACGATGTTGCCTTAGGCCGCGACCAAAACAGCGAGGATGCGTGAATCTGCCGCGCCTTGCAAGTATACTCGCTCAGGATTTTTACCTTTAGCAACAAGGGCAGGGGTTATGAGCAAGTGGGAGTGTATTGTTTGCGGTTTGATCTACGATGAGGCCGAGGGTTGGCCCGATGATGGCATTCCCCCTGGAACGCGCTGGGAAGATGTGCCTGAGGATTGGCTCTGTCCCGACTGTGGCGTGGGTAAGGAAGATTTTGAATTATTGGAAGAATCGCCGCTGGAGGAAACGCCCCATCACCACAGTCCGCCCAGTCCCTCCGGTGACAAACCGCCGGTGGTCATCATCGGTTCGGGGCTTGCCGGTTACGGCGTCGCCAAGGAATTTCGCAAACACGACAGTGACACACCGCTGTTAATTATCACTGCCGATGATGGGGCTTCTTATTCCAAGCCGATGCTCTCCACAGGCTTTAGCCGCCAGCTCAATGCGCGGGATCTCGCGCAGATGGACGCCGGCAGCATTGGCACCACCTTCAAAGCTGAAGTATGGACCATGACCTCGGTGGAACGCATAGACACCAGCGCGCAAACCATTACCACAGCGGGCGGTGCGGCCACGGTGCATTACAGCAAACTCGTGCTGGCTCTGGGTTCAGAGGTGATCAAAGCACCGCTTTCTGGCGATGCCTTGGAGTATGTCTACTCGGTAAACGATTTGCAGGACTACAGCGATTTTCGTCAGGCGCTCACCGCAGGCGAAGTAAAAAAGGTGGCGATTATCGGCGCGGGTTTGATCGGCTGTGAGTTTAGCAACGATTTGTTAAACGGCGGTTTTGCTGTGGAAACCGTCGATGCCCTGCAAAACTGCCTGCCCACCATGCTACCGGAGGCGGCGGGTAAGGCGGTGCAGACTGCGCTGCAGGGCAAGGGTGCGCGTTTTCATTTTGGTGTGTTGGCTGAGCGTGTTGACAAGCGCGATGGCGGTGGCGTGGTGTTAAGCCTCAATAACGGCGAGCGCATCGAGGCGGATATTGTGCTTAGCGCTATCGGTGTGCGCGCGCGTACGGCTTTGGCAAGCGCGGCGGGCATTGCCACTGAGCGTGGCATTGTGACCGACCGCTTCCTTAAAACCAGCGCTGAAAATGTGTATGCACTGGGTGACTGCGCAGAAGTTGCCGGGCATCATTTAGTGTACGTCGCACCTCTGGTTGCCGCAGCCAGGGCGTTGGGGGAAACTTTGGCAGGCAGGCCCACGGAGGTGACCTATCCCGCGATGGCCGTAGCCATCAAAACACCTGCCTGTCCCGTAACCGTGGCCATGCCCGCGCGCGATGCGAAAGGGCAGTGGGAGGTCAGCGGCGAGGGCCAGGACATTAGCGC
Source organism: Gammaproteobacteria bacterium (assembly GCA_002748505.1). Taxonomy (GTDB): domain Bacteria; phylum Pseudomonadota; class Gammaproteobacteria; order Pseudomonadales; family Halieaceae. The sequence continues at coordinate 2,229 of PDSN01000128.1, forward strand.
CAGGTTTGTATCACCCGATGGTGAGCTGTTGGGCTTTGCGCTTACCGGGCAGGCACTGGCACATAAAAATGAGTTCCTGGCGCAGTTGCCTAGCTTGTTGTGACGGTTGAGTGTTAGCAAGCGGATGTCAGCGCAGAACCCGCTATGACATAGGGTTTCAAACCACTGCAAATTGGGTCTTGTCCCCAATCCAGCGCCTGATAAGCGGCGCTGCCAGCTCGGGGTGGTAGCGGCGGATCTGCTCGGCGATATGGTTGACCTGGTCCAGCAGTACGTTGTGGTCGGGCAGGCGCGCGATGCGAAAATCCATAAGTCCGGTTTGCCTGGTGCCCAGCACTTCACCAGGACCGCGCTGGAGCAGATCCTGTTCCGCCAGATAAAACCCGTCGTTACTTTCGCGCATGGCGTGCAGCCGATCACGACTGTGCGCGGCAAGGGGCTCCTGATAGAGTAAGACGCAGGCGCTGGCCTGATCGCCGCGCCCCACACGGCCGCGCAACTGGTGCAACTGGGCAAGCCCCAGGCGCTCCGGGTTCTCGATAATCATCAGCGAGGCGTTGGGCACGTCCACGCCCACTTCGATAACCGTGGTCGCCACCAGTAAATCCAGCTCGGCGTCCTTGAAAGACTGCATCACGGCCTCTTTTTCCTGGGCTTTCATGCGCCCGTGAATCAAACCCACACGGATGTCTGGCAGAGCCTGGCCCAGCTGTTCGGCAGTCACCTCGGCGGCCTGCGCCTGCAGCACATCGGACTCTTCAATCAGGGTACAAACCCAATAGGCCTGCCGCCCCTGGGCGCAGGCCTTGCCGACTCGCTCAATCACCTGCTCGCGCCGGTCGCTGTTAATCAGTGCGGTTTGAATGGCCTGCCTGCCCGGGGGTAATTCGTCGATGACAGAGCAGTCCAGGTCGGCATAGGCCACCATCGACAGGGTGCGCGGAATGGGGGTGGCAGTCATGATAAGCTGGTGCGGTCTGCCGTGTTTTAGTCCGGCTTTTTCCGCCAATGCCAGGCGCTGGTGCACGCCAAAGCGGTGTTGTTCGTCCACAATCACCAGCGCGAGATTGGCAAATTGCACGTCGTCCTGGAACAGGGCGTGGGTGCCGATAATCAACCGGCTTGCACCGCTTGCCAGCTTTTCCAGCAGATCTTTGCGCGCGCGACCCTTTTGCCTGCCGGTCAGCCACGCGGGGCTGATGCCCAAGGGTTGGAACCACTGGCTAAAATTGCGCAGATGTTGTTCCGATAAAATCTCCGTGGGTGCCATCATCGCCACCTGGTAGCCTGCGCCCAAGGCCTGCAGGGCGGCGCAGGCAGCTACCAGGGTTTTGCCCGAGCCCACATCGCCCTGCACCAGGCGCAACATGGGCCTGGGTTCGCTTAAATCGGCACTGATTTCTCCAATAACACGGCTCTGCGCGTTGGTGGGCTTGAACGGCAGGGCAATGAGCAGTTGCTGTTGTAATTCTGGCGAGTGCGGTAGCGCGGGCGCGCCGTGGCTTTGGGTTTGTTGGCGCAGGTCCTGCAGTGAGAGATTGTGGGCGACAAGTTCCTCCAACGCCAGGCGCAACTGCGCGGGGTGTAATCCTGCACTGAGCTGGGCGAGGTCGGCGTTGGCGTCGGGATTGTGCAGGTAGCGCAAAGCGCCTTTTAAGTCGAACTTTGCCTGTAGGTGCGGGGGAATGAGTTCTGCAAAATCACTGTGTTCAAGATAGTGCAGCGCGCTTTGACACAGCTTGCGCCATTGTAATTGGCTGAGTTTGTCACCGGCGGGATAGATTGCCGTCAGTGTTTGCGCCAGTGGTTTATTCGCAGCCGCGCCGGTGACGTATTCCGGGTGATACAGCTCAAACCCCGTGCGCCCGAGGCGAACCTGGCCGAAACAGCGCAGTTTTGTGCCATCTTTGAGGTATTGCATCTGCGCCGCTGAGAAGTGAAAAAAACGCAGGCTGATTTGCCCGCTGTCATCGTCCAGGCGCACATGCAGCGAGCGTCTGCGGCCACCCTCGATCTGCGCGGCGGTGATTTTTCCCTGTATTACCACGTCGATACCTTCTCTGACTGCGCCGATAGGGGTAACATGAGTCCGGTTCTGATAGCGAAGTGGCAGGTGAAACAGTAGATCCTGCACTTGTCTGATGCCCAGTTTCTCCAGCTTGTCGCTAAGGGCGGGGCCCACGCCTTTGAGCACATCTACGGGATCGGTCGCTTGTGGCGTAGCGCGGCTGGACATTGGGTATCTCGTATCGGAAAGTACTATTTAATCAGTTGGGAGTCTGAATCTGAAGCGCAAATCTGTTCTTCTGGTCGGCTGCGGGCAAATTGGCACGGGTTTGACAGCTATTTTAAGCGTAGAACGTTTCGACTTCTATGGGCTGTGCCGTGCTCCGGAAAAACTCCCCCACTGTATTCGCGGTTTTCAGGGCAATTACGCCGAGCAAGGCGGTCTCGATGTGATTCGAGGTCTGCGCCCGGATATGGTCGTTGCGATATTCAAACCCCAATCCCCCAGTGTCCACGGCTACGTAGCAGGGTTTGCACATGCGGCTAAAAATCTGGTGGATGTGTTGGGGGGTTATACGCCAGAGGCGACGTTTATGGTGTCCAGTACGCGGGTGTTTGGTGAGGCCAACGGCGGCTGGGTGGATGAGGACAGCCCCCTGTCCACCAATGACCCGCGCGCGCTGGCCATCATCGAAGCAGAGCTGCGCCTGCTTGAGATTGGCAATACCACCGTGCTGCGCTACGGTGGTTTATACGGCAACCCGGTCAGCAAACGCTTAGATCGTATTGCCCGCGGCTCAATTGCCCCGAGCTGGCCAATTCGCTATAGCAATCGTCTGCACCGCGCCGACAGTCTGGGTTTTTTGGCGCATTTAATGGAGCTTCGCGCAGCTGGCGCAACCCTGGAACCCTGTTACATCGGTGTCGATGACGAACCGGCTCCCGTGCACGTGGTAGAGGAATGGATCGCGGAAGAAATGGGTGTGCCTTACTCTGAAACCGCTCCCGTCGATCATCTGGCAAGTCATCGACGCTGTAGCAATGCCCTGTTAAAGCGCTCGGGTTATCGGCTGATGTACCCGCATTACCGCGCCGGTTATAGCGCGGTATTGGCAGCCAGACAAGAGCGCTATCGCAGGGTTGAGGCATTGCGAGAAGCCCGGCAGTAGGCGATGTCGTAAAATCCATCGCGGCGCGTTTTCAAAGCATGGTTTGCTTATTGTGTAACCGCACAGCAAGTAGAGCCGTATCAGGCCAGCGTTAAAATAGCTTCAACTTCAATACTGACATCCTTGGGCAGGCGCGCAACTTCGACGCAGGCACGAGCGGGGTAGGGTTCCTTGAAAAACTGTGTCATCACGGCGTTGACCTTATCAAAATCGCCAAGGTCGGTAAGGGAGATATTGACTTTGACCGCGTTGTTCAAGCCGCCACCGGCGGCCTCTGCAATGGCTTTTAAGTTATTAAATACCTGAGTAGCCTGCGCGCTGATGTCGCCCTCGACAAGGGTCATGGTTTCTGGCACCAGGGGAATTTGTCCGGAAATCCAAACCGTGCCGCCCACTTTCACCGCTTGAGAATAGGGGCCGATGGCCGCGGGGGCGTCCGCAGTGGAGATAATTGCTCGATTGCTCATGTTGTTTTCCTAATTTTTACGGCGCAACACTTTCCTTACGGAGGTCATGGCGCGCAGGTGTTTCATGATGCGCGCCAAATGTACGCGATTCTGGACTTTAATGGAGAGATAAATATAGGTGAATTGCGGGTCTTTGTCTTCCGTGGAAATACGCTCGATATTGACGCCCATACGGTTGAGTTTGGTGGCGAGCACCGCGATGATGCCGCGCAGGTTTTCGGTTTCGATGCGCAGATCAATCATATAGTCGCCGGTGACCTCTTCGTCCCAGCGCAGTGCGAGTTTTCGGTTGGGGTGTGCTTTTAAATCTCCGAGGTTGCTACAGGTGTCGCGGTGTACCACCACGCCTTTTTCATCGGATAGATAACCTACAATGGCATCGCCGGGAATGGGCCGGCAGCACTTGCCGTAGGTCACCACAAAACCCTCGGTGCCCCGAATGGCGACGGCGTGGTCTTGCCGGTCGATATTTGCGCTGCCCGCATCCCCCAGAATCTGCTTGGCGACAATGGCGGGCAGGCGCTTGCCCCTGGCGATATCGTTGTACAGGTCTTTTACACTTAAATAGTTGTTTTCCGAAAGATAACTCTCAAGAACATCTGCCGCCACCGCCTGTTCGTTACCACTTAGCGCAGTTAAGGCCTTATCCAGTAAGCTTTTACCTAAACTGATGGATTCATCCCGCGTCTGATGCTTTAAGTAGTGCAGAATATTGCTGCGGGCTTTGGCGGTTACTGCATAGTTAATCCAGCTTGGGTCTGGGCGCGCTTGGGGATTGGCGAGAATCTCCACGGTTTGCCCGCTTTGCAGTGGCTCGGACAGGGGGGACAAATGTTTGTTGATTCTGCAGGCGGTGCAGGTATTGCCCAGATCGGTGTGCACGGCGTAGGCAAAATCCACTGCCGTTGCCCCTTGGGGCAGTTCGTAGATGGTTCCCTTGGGGCTGAATACGTAAATCTCGTCGGGAAATAAATCGAATTTAACACTTTCGATAAACTCCAGTGAGCTGCCTGCGCGTTGCTGCATTTCCAGCAGACCTTTGACCCACTCCCTGGCGCGCTCGTGGCTGGCATTGGCGTTGCCGTCTTTCGTTTTGTAAAGCCAGTGTGCGGCGATGCCGTTGTTGGCCATGGCTTCCATTTCGCGGGTGCGAATCTGAATCTCGATGGGCACGCCGTGCATACCTTTGAGTACCGTGTGCAGGCTTTGATAGCCATTGGTTTTGGGGATGGCTATATAGTCGGAGAACTCGCCGGGTACGGGTTTATATAAACTGTGTACGCAGCCCAAAACGCGATAACAGGTATCGACGGTATCAACCACAATGCGAAACGCGTAAATGTCCATGATTTCGGTGAAGGACTTGCGTTTTTCGCGCATTTTTCGGTACAGGCTGTACAGGTGTTTTTCGCGGCCCTGAACATTGGCTTCAAGCCCGTCCTGCTCCAGCGCCGTTTCAATTTGCTGCTGAATTTTTTCGATAAGGGCTTTGCGATTACCGCTGGCGCTGCGCATGGCGGCGCGCAAGCGTCTGCTGCGCATAGGGTAGAGTGCGGCAAAGCCCAAATCTTCAAATTCGGATTTGGTGTCGTTCATACCAAGGCGCATGGCAATAGGCGCGTAAATATCCAGCGTCTCGCGGGCGATGCGGCGGCGTTTTTCAGGCTTTAACACCCCCAGCGTGCGCATATTGTGCAGGCGGTCGGCGAGTTTGACCAAAATAACGCGAATGTCCCGCGCCATCGCCAGGGTCATTTTCTGGAAGTTTTCAGCCTGTTTTTCTTCCACGGAGGCAAACTCAATCTTAGTGAGCTTGCTAACGCCATCTACCAGGTCCGCCACTGTTTCACCAAACTGTGCGGCGATGGCGTCTTTACTGATGCCCGTATCTTCGATCACATCGTGCAGCATCGCCGCCATCAGTGCCTGGTGATCCATATGCATGTTCGCCAAAATAAAGGCGACAGCCAGCGGGTGAGTGATGTAATCCTCACCGCTGCGACGTTTTTGTCCGTAGTGCGCCTGTTCGGCAAAAAAGTAGGCGCGTTTGACTTGGTTGACCTGTTCGTTGCTCAGGTAGTGAGACAGGGCGGCATCCAAATTGTCCAGGGGGTGGGATATTTGCACGCCGCTGCCAGTCTCCATCGGGGTCAGAGCTCGGGGGCTTCGGTGTCGATGGCCATCACGCCGGCCAGTTCTTCCTCGGCTTCTATCTCTTCTTCGCGATTGAGAATATCGGGGGTGATATAGCCTTCGGCGATTTCACGCAGGGCGATAACGGTAGGTTTGTCGGATTCTTCCTGCACCAGCGGGTCTTTACCACCGGTTGCCATCTGGCGGGCTCGTTTGCTGGCGACCATCACCAGCTCAAAACGGTTTGCCACGTTGTCCAGACAATCTTCAACGGTAACTCGTGCCATGATATGGATTCCACTCAATTGTAGGTTTTTCAACGAACCGGAAATTATACCTGATTTTTTGGGCTTGTACAGTATTTGTATAGACATAATGATTTGACCTGCCCTACCTCAACGCTCGTGGATTACCATGGGAGTTGAAAACACAACCGTGGCAGAGCCACATTGAGGAGAGCAGGTCAAATCATTAGGTCTAGCCCAGCAAATCCTTGAGTAAATCGAGCTTGTCCTGTCGTTGATAATGGGTGCGCAGGCGCTGGTTGCGAACAATGGCGTGGAGGTCGGCCAGGGCCTCGTCAAAGTCATCATTAATGACCAAATAGTCCGCCTCGTTGTAGTGGGAAATTTCTTCTACGGCCTGGTTCATACGCCGGGCGATCACCTTCTCGCTGTCCTGCCCGCGCCGGTTCAGGCGACGCTCCAACTCCGGCTTTGAGGGTGGCAAAATGAAGATAGAGACACAGTCGGGAATCAGCTTGCGCACTTGCTGCGCGCCCTGCCAGTCGATTTCCAACACAAGGTCGTCTCCCTGAGCCAGGGCCTGTTCCACGGGTGCCTGCGCGGTGCCGTAGAAATTGTCAAATACCTGCGCGTGTTCTAAAAATGCGCCCTGTCCTAACATGGTTTGGAAGGTGGGCTGGTCGACAAAATGGTAATTCACACCGTCCGATTCGCCTGGGCGCATCGCGCGGGTGGTGTGTGACACGGAGACATTGAGCTGTGAATCAGCTTCGAGCAGGGCGGCAACGAGGCTGGTTTTGCCTGCGCCAGAAGGTGCTGAAACGATAAATAAAGTGCCTTTTGCTGCCATAGCTGTGAGTGCCTGTCGAAAAACCGTGTAAAAACCGCGAAGTGTCGCAGCGACGTATATTGCATCACCGCACGGTGGAATAAAAGCGGGGATTGCGGTTTCCTGTGCTTTGGAGCGGCGATATCGAGCCAGTTCGTGTTCTTTCAACGAGGGTGTGTTCTGTCTTATCGCCGAGCGCGAAACACTTGCGCCGCGCTATTTGCTCTATTATTCCAGCAGCGCTCGCGCAATCACCCACACACTGACACCACCTGCGCCCTTGTCCAGCAGTGCGGCGGCTGCCTGGGTGGCGGTGCTGCCGGTGGTCATCACATCATCGATAAGCGCAATGTGTTCGCCGTGAAACCGTCCCCGCACGGCGAAGGCATTGTCCAGGTTGTGCCTGCGAGCCGGGGCGTCCAGGCTTGATTGCACCGCCGTGTGACGCTGTCGGTAAAGAGCGCGCGAGCACAGTTGTTGTCTGTTCAAGTTATTACTCTGTGCCACCAGCGCCTCAGCGAGCAGCAGGCTTTGGTTGTAACCGCGCTGCCAGCGTCGGCGCCAGTGCAGCGGTACGGGCACAATCAGGTCGACAGCGGTCAGATCATCCGGTGTCTGCGCCAGCCACAGGGCTGCGAGTAAACGGCTCAACCACGCTGCCCCGGCGTATTTCCATTGTTTGATAAGGTAGCTGATATGGGGTTCATAGCGCCAGGGTGCGACGCTGCGTGAAAAGGGCGGCGGCCTGATCTGGCACTGCCCGCAGGTCGCGTCCGGCAAGTGCCCTGGCGCAAATGGCAGCGCGCAACGCGGGCAGGCGTGGGTGTTGGGTATCAAACAAGCTCGACACTCCTGGCACAGGGCCAAGTCAGTTTCACTGGCGAGACCGCACAGTGCGCAGGGCGGTTTATAGCGATACGACAGTAGTGTTGTGTTAACCATAGTCGTTAGTCTGGGTTGACAAGCGAGTTGGTGTCGCTAAGATGCGGTGTACGCAAACTATAATGGAGAGCCACCCCCATGGCTGCATCACAACTGACCAATACCGCCCGCGATGTGCGCCACGATTGGACGAGGCGCGAGGTTGAGGCGCTGCTGGCCAAGCCGTTTAACGATCTTTTGTTTGAGGCACAAACCCTGCATCGGCGTTATTTCGACCCGAATCAGGTGCAGGTGAGCACTTTGTTGTCGATCAAAACCGGTCGCTGCCCTGAAGACTGCGCCTACTGCCCGCAAAGCACGCGCTACGATACAGGGCTTGAGGCTGAAAAGCTGATGGAAGTCGAAAAGGTGTTGCAGCAGGCCAAGGCTGCCAAGGCCACCGGCGCGACCCGCTTCTGCATGGGCGCGGCGTGGCGCTCGCCGAAAAAACGCGATATGCCCTATGTGGTGGCGATGGTGAAGGGGGTGAAAGAACTGGGGCTGGAAAGCTGTATGACCCTGGGTATGCTCACCGATGAGCAAGCCAAAGAGCTGGCCGAGGCGGGGCTGGATTACTACAACCACAATCTCGACACTTCACCGGAATACTACCGCGATATTATCACCACCCGCACCTATGAAGACCGCCTTAACACCTTGTCCCATGTGCGCGATGCGGGCATGAAAGTGTGCTCCGGCGGCATTGTCGGCATGGGTGAAAATGCCAGCGACCGCGCAGGTCTGTTGCAGGAGTTGGCCAATATGCCCCAGCATCCGGACTCTGTGCCGATCAATATGCTGGTGCGCGTCGAAGGCACGCCGCTTGCCGAAACCGACGATTTAGACCCCATCGATTTCATCCGCACCATCGCCGCGGCGCGCATCATGATGCCGCGCTCCTACGTGCGTTTGTCCGCCGGGCGTGAGGAAATGAGCGAGGAAATGCAGGCGCTGGCCTATTTTGCCGGAGCGAACTCCATTTTCTATGGTGAAAAGCTGCTCACCACACCAAACCCTTCGGCCAATCAGGATCTCGCCCTGTTCGCGCGCCTTGGCATTAACACGGAAAAAACCACGGTGGAACACGCGCCCGCTGACCCAGTACCGCAATCGGCGATGTTTTACGACGCTGCCGCGAGTTAGGCGACATGAGCATTTGGCAGCGGCGTCTCGCTGAGCGTTTGGCTGCGCGCCAAAAACAGCATTTGTACCGTCGGCGCCTGTCTCTTGAAAGTGCTCAGGGAGTGACGGTGCGCATAGATGGCGAGCCGATACTGAACTTTTGCTCCAACGATTATCTGGGCTTGGCCGCTCACCCGCGTATTACGGATGCCCTGGTAGAGGGCGCAAAGCGTTACGGTGTGGGCAGTGGCTCTTCCCATTTGGTGTGTGGCCACAGCGCGGCGCACGAGCAGTTGGAGCAGGCGCTGGCACGGGCGACCGGGCGCTCACGCGCGCTGTTATTTGGCAGTGGCTATCAGGCTAACAGCAGCGTGTTGGCGGCATTGCTACAGCGCGGCGACGTGGTCTTGCAAGATCGCCTCAATCACGCATCCCTCATCGACGGCGCGCTGCTGTGCGGTGCAACACTCAAACGCTTTAAGCATAACGACACCGGCGAGCTGCGCACTCGACTGCAAACTCACGCCCCAGACAAAGCCGCAATGCTGGCCGTTGACGGTGTATTCAGTATGGACGGTGATATCGCGCCGCTATCGCAATATGCCAGCATTTGCCGTGAGCACGATGCGCTGTTGATGGTGGATGACGCCCACGGTTTTGGCGTGCTCGGCGAGGGCGGTGCGGGCAGTGTGGCCGATGCCGGTCTCAGTGAACAGGATGTACCGGTATTGATGGTAACACTGGGCAAGGCGCTGGGCACGGTCGGCGCGGTTGTGGCAGGCAGCGAGAAGTTGATCGAGAACTTAATCCAATTCGCGCGCGGTTATGTGTATTCCACCGCCTTACCACCGGCGCTCGCCGTCGCCAGCCTCGAAGCGCTTGCGGTTATGCAGGAGGAAGCCTGGCGGCGCGACCATTTGCAGGCTTTAATTCAACAATGTCGCGAGGCGGCGCAGAGTTTTGCTCTGCCGTTTATGACATCGACCACCGCGATTCAGCCTTTACTGGTGGGCGATGCCGCGCGCGCGCTCGAACTCTCTGCCGCTTTAAGAGCGCGAGGCTTTTTAGTGCAGGCCATTCGCCCGCCTACCGTACCCGCAGGCAGCGCGCGCTTGCGCATTACCTTAACCGCCGCACACAGCGAAGCGCAGGTCACGCAGTTAATGGAGGCGCTGCGCGATGTCTGGTATGACTGAAAGTGTAGGCGATTTACCGTTAGTAAGTGCCCACTATTATCCGGCCAGTAGCGAGGTGACGACAGACCTTGTGCTGGTGCACGGCTGGGGTGGTAACGCGCGGGCCTGGGTCGGTTTATTGCCAGAACTTCGGGATATTGCCGCAGTTACGGTGTTGGAATATGCCGGCAATGCCTTTGATCGCGAGTTGGCCAGCAGTGCAGATGTGGACGACTTATGCGCCGCGCTGATCAGCAAAGCGCCGCGCGGTGCACTGTGGCTGGGTTGGTCATTGGGTGGTTTGTTGGCGGTGCGCGCAGCCAGCGAGCACCCCGAGCATATTGCCGGTGTCATTACTTTAGGCAGCAATCCCCGCTTCCTTGCGGGCGATGCCTGGCCGGGCATGCAGGCAGAGACCTTCACCCAGTTTGTGGCGGGCTTAAGTCAAAATCCAAACA
>PDSN01000129.1 GCA_002748505.1 Gammaproteobacteria bacterium
TGATCGCACCTATTGCGATGGAAGAAGGTCTGCGCTTCGCGATTCGCGAAGGTGGTCGTACTGTTGGCGCCGGTGTTGTCGCCAAGATTATCGAGTAAGTCGGTCTCGATCAAAGCCTCTCGCGAGGCTTTGCTATGACAAGCCGAGCGGTTTTTTGACTGCTCGGCTTCGTTGTCTGCACTGTTTTTATACAGGCCAGTAGCTCAATTGGCAGAGCAGCGGTCTCCAAAACCGCAGGTTGGGGGTTCGATTCCCTCCTGGCCTGCCATTTTTTATGGCAGCAAAACGCATCCGGTATTAAGGCACTGCGTTTAACGAAAAATCGAAGGACTGTTTGCATGAATTCAGAAGCCCAGACTCCAAATCGTTCTGATGGCGTTATGTGGGCGCTGGTTGCAATTATTGTGGCCCTGGGCGTATGGGGAAATAGCTATTTTGCCAGTGATGTGACGTTTACTTTGATGGGTGAGACCTATCACGTTGCAGCGGTATCTTTGCTTTATCGCGTGTTGGTGTTGTTGGCGCTGGCGGCATTGGCGGGTTTTCTCGCGCTTAAAACCGCTAAAGGTGAATCGTTTTGGGAGCTGATTAAAGGCTCGCGCAACGAAATCCGCAAAGTGGTGTGGCCCACACGTCAAGAGTCCACACAGACAACACTGATCGTTGTCGCTTTTGTTATTGTGGTGGCTTTGCTGTTGTGGGGTTTGGATGGCCTGCTTAGCTGGCTGATTTCCATGGTCATTGGTTAAGGCGTAAAGGGGATAGTTCATGGCAAAGCGCTGGTATGTCGTTCACGCCTACTCCGGCTTTGAAAAAAAGGTCGCCGCGGCTTTAAAAGAGCGTATCGAGCTGCATCAAATGCAAGATCGTTTTGGCGATGTGCTGGTGCCCACCGAAGAAGTGGTGGAAATGCGCGGCGGACAAAAGCGTCGCAGTGAACGCAAGTTTTTCCCGGGTTATGTGCTGGTGCAAATGGAGCTGGACGACGACACCTGGCACTTGGTGAAAGAAACCCCGCGTGTGATGGGTTTTATCGGCGGTAAGGCCGATGCGCCCGCGCCGATCACCGAAGCGGAAGCCAATGCGATTTTACAGCGCATTGAAGACGGTACCGAGAAGCCGCGTCCCAAGACAATGTTCGAGCCCGGCGAGATGGTGCGGGTTATCGATGGGCCGTTTAATGACTTTAACGGCGTTGTAGAAGAGGTAAATTACGAAAAGAGTCGCCTGCGTGTCGCAGTGTTGATTTTTGGGCGCTCCACTCCGGTGGAGTTGGAATTCGGTCAGGTCGAAAAGTCCTGACCTTGAAATTACAGGCCTTTTGCTTTCCCTCCTTTTCGGGGAGATTGGGGGTAGGAGGTCTTTACGCGGCAGGTTTTAGCTTTCAGTGTGAGCCTGCCAAACCTTAATGACGGCTGCGCCGTCCAATGGGGAGCTGCGATAACAAGCAGCGCTTGTACCCGGGAGAGTCATCATGGCTAAGAAAGTCGAAGCTTATATCAAGCTGCAAGTGCCTGCAGGTCAGGCCAACCCCAGTCCACCCGTTGGTCCCGCTCTGGGTCAGCACGGTGTGAACATCATGGAATTCTGTAAGGCGTTTAACGCGGAGACCCAGGGTCTTGAGCCCGGTCTGCCCACGCCTGTTGTGATTACGGTTTACAACGATCGCAGCTTCACTTTTGTGAAGAAAACACCACCTGCGGCTGTGCTGTTGCGCAAAGCGGCAAAAATCAAGTCCGGTTCCGCCACGCCTAACACCAAGAAAGTGGGCAAGGTAAACCGTGCCCAGTTGGAAGAAATCGCCGAAGCGAAGTGGCCAGATTTGACGGCTGCTGATATGGACGCAGCCGTGCGCACCATCGCTGGCAGCGCCCGCTCTGCGGGTATCGAAGTGGAGGGAGTGTAATCATGGCGAAGATGTCCAAACGCGTTCGCGCATTCAAAGAGAAAGTCGAGCCAGGCAAAGCCTACGATTTTGACGAAGCGGTTGCTCTGCTTAAGGAATTTGCCACGGCTAAGTTCAACGAGTCGGTTGAAGTGGCGGTCAACCTCGGCATCGATGCACGTAAATCCGATCAGGCTGTGCGCGGTGCGACTACCTTGCCTCACGGCACAGGCAGCGATGTGCGAGTTGCGGTATTTACTCAGGGTGAAGCAGCGGAGAAAGCCAAGGCAGCCGGTGCGGACCTGGTTGGCATGGACGACCTTGCCGAGCAGGTAAAAGGCGGCATGATGGATTTCGACGTGGTAGTCGCCTCTCCTGATGCGATGCGTGTTGTGGGTCAGTTGGGTCAAATCCTGGGGCCTCGCGGCCTGATGCCCAACCCCAAAACCGGCACGGTTACCCCGGATGTTGAAACAGCTGTTAAAAACGCCAAAGCCGGTCAGGTGCGCTACCGTACGGACAAAAACGGCATTATCCACGGCGGTATCGGTAAAATCAGCTTTGAGCCTGCGGCTATTCGCGGCAACTTGGAAGCAGTACTGGCCGACCTCAGGAAAGCCAAGCCCGCTGCGTCTAAAGGCGTTTATATGAAAAAACTCACCCTGTCCACCACGATGGGTCCGGGTGTGATTGTTGACCTCGCGTCATTAGAAGATTGATAAGCGGCCTCGTTTGAGGTCGTTTACAAAAGCGTTTTTATCAGAGGTAACGATAAAAACGTGTGGCAAAACCTGCGGTATCGGTTTTGCCCCTTTGAAGTCTTTGGATAAGCACGACACGGTCTTGTCCCTGTTTAGCTGAACACTGAAGACTGTCAAAGACCGTAGGTGTTCGCGCAGCGGTAGCGCGCAAACTTAATGTCCTACGCAGATGGTGGATTTGTTCACCGCAAGTGGTGTTGCTGATGTTTGGCAGCACTTGTTTTTACCAATCCAGGAGTTATTCCAGTGGCAATTGGACTCGAAGACAAAAAAGCGATCGTAGCTGAAGTTAACGAGACCGCCACCAATGCCTTGTCCTTGGTCATCGCCGATTCACGCGGTGTTGACGTAGACGGCATGACGGCCCTGCGCAAGCAGGCTCGCGAAAGCTCAGTGACGCTTCGAGTTGTTCGAAACACACTGGCCAAGCGGGCTTTTGAAGGAACTGAATACGAGTGTGTCAACGGCGCGCTTGCTGGTCCTTCTCTGTTTGGATTTTCTATGGAAGATCCAGGTGCAGCGGCACGTCTGTTCAAGGACTTCGCCAAAGAGAACCAGGCGTTCGAGGTGAAGGTGTTGGCGGTGGGAGGCCAGATGCTGGGTGCAGAGCAATTGGATGTGTTGGCGAAGCTGCCGACGCGCGATCAAGCACTCTCAATGCTGATGAGTGTGATGAAAGCGCCGGCGACCAAGCTGGTACAGACCATCAACGAAGTACCTGGAAAACTGGTTCGTACGCTTGCAGCGGTACGCGATCAAAAGGAATCGGCGGCCTAATTTGGGTCTCGGTTATTAATCAACTAAACAGGAGATTAGAGTCATGGCTCTGTCTAAAGACGATATCTTAAATGCAATCGCTGAAATGAGCGTAATGGAAGTTGTTGAGCTCATCGAAGCAATGGAAGAAAAATTCGGTGTAACTGCTGCAGCCGCAGTAGCCGCAGCACCTGCAGCCGCCGCTGGCGACGCTGGCGCAGCCGCAGAAGAGCAAACCGAATTTGATGTTGTGCTGACTTCAGCTGGTGAAAAGAAAGTAAACGTGATCAAAGTTGTGCGCGCAATAACCGGTTTGGGCCTGAAGGAAGCGAAAGGTCTGGTCGATGGTGCTCCTTCACCGATCAAAGAAGGCGCTTCCAAAGAAGAAGCCGAAGACATCAAGAAGCAGCTTGAAGAAGCAGGTGGTACTGCTGAGCTTAAGTAAGCTTGGCAAGTTTAACACCTTTAAGGTCGGCGGGCTTAGCTCGTCGGCCTTTTCCCGCTTTCAGCGGAAGAATATTTTGACAGGCGCGAGGCGCTTGTCACCTTAAAGCCAGACGGTGGTGATGGCCACCGTGCGGACACACTGCAACATTTGTAGGGGAGTACAGATGGCCTACTCATACACTGAGAAAAAACGCATTCGCAAAGATTTCGGCACCATGCCAGAGGTGATGGACGTACCCTATTTGCTGGCGATTCAAATGGACTCTTACCGCAAGTTCACTCAGCAGGGCACTGCTGCGGATAAACGCGGTGATTACGGTTTACACGCCGCTTTCAAGTCGGTGTTCCCTATTGTGAGCTACAGTGGCAATGCGGCGCTGGAATATGTTGACTACAGACTGGGTACGCCCGTGTTCGATGTTAACGAATGTCAGTTGCGCGGCGTGACCTACGCCTGCCCGCTGCGCGTCAAAGTACGCCTGATTATTTACGACAAAGACAGCTCCACCAAAACCGTTAAAGATATTAAAGAGCAGGAAGTCTACATGGGAGAAATTCCCCTGATGACTGACAACGGTACCTTCGTGGTAAACGGCACCGAGCGAGTGATCGTTTCCCAGTTGCACCGCTCCCCCGGTGTGTTTTTCGACCACGATAAAGGTAAAACCCACAGCTCTGGTAAACTGCTTTACTCCGCGCGGGTCATTCCCTATCGCGGCTCATGGCTGGATTTTGAATTCGATCCTAAAGATCTGGTGTTTGTGCGCATTGACCGTCGCCGCAAACTGCCCGCGACGGTTCTGCTGCGCGCGCTGGGTTATGATACCCAGGAAATTCTCGATATGTTTTACGAGATCAACACCTTTAAGGTGGACAAAGACGGTAAGTTCTCTATGACGCTGATCCCCGAGCGCTTGCGCGGTGATGTGGCGTCGTTTGACATTAAAATTGGCCGCAAGTTGGTGGTAGAAGAGGGTCGCCGCGTGACTTCACGCCATATCCGCGAGCTGGAAAAAGCGGATGTAACAGACCTTGAGATTCCGGCTGAGTATATTTATGGCCGCTCCCTGGCGAAAAACCTGGTGGATGAGAAGACCGGCGAAGTGCTGGTGGAATGTAATACCGAGGTAACCGGGGAAGTGCTGGCAAAGCTGGTAGAGGCCGGTGTCGACAAGGTTGAAACCATCCACACCAACGAACTGGACTGCGGTCCATTTATTTCTGAAACCCTGCGTCAGGATACCACCCGCAACGAATTGGAAGCGCTGGTGGAAATTTACCGGATGATGCGTCCCGGTGAGCCGCCGACCAAAGAATCGGCGGAAAACCTGTTCCAAAATCTGTTTTTCTCCGCTGATCGCTACGACCTGTCCGCGGTGGGTCGTATGAAGTTCAATCGCCGACTCGGCCGCGAGAGCGCCCAGGGTGAGGGCGTTTTGGATCGTCAGGATATTGTCGACGTATTAAAAACCCTGGTCGCCATTCGTAACGGTAAAGGTATCGTCGATGATATCGACCACCTGGGTAACCGCCGCGTGCGCTCCGTGGGTGAAATGGCAGAGAACCAGTTCCGCGTGGGGCTGGTGCGTGTTGAGCGGGCGGTGAAAGAGCGCTTGTCCATGGCCGAAAGCGAAGGCCTGATGCCACAGGACCTGATCAACGCCAAACCCGTAGCTGCGGCAGTGAAAGAGTTCTTTGGCTCCAGTCAGTTGTCCCAGTTTATGGATCAGAACAACCCGCTTTCGGAAGTGACCCATAAGCGCCGTGTTTCGGCACTTGGCCCCGGCGGTTTGACCCGCGAGCGCGCGGGCTTTGAGGTGCGTGACGTGCATCCCACGCACTATGGTCGCGTGTGTCCGATTGAGACGCCTGAAGGTCCAAACATTGGTTTGATTAACTCACTGGCGACCTATGCGCGCACCAATGAGTACGGCTTCCTGGAAAGCCCCTACCGCAAGGTGGTTGATGGCAAGGTCACGGATGATATCGAATATCTGTCGGCGATTAACGAAGCTGAGCATGTGATTGCACAGGCCTCTGCGGCAGTCGACGAGAACAAGCAGCTCACCGAAGAACTGGTGGTTGTGCGTCACATGAACGAAACCACAGTGATGCCGCCTGAGCGTGTTGACTATATGGACGTTTCGCCCAAGCAGGTGGTGTCGGTGGCTGCGGCGCTGATTCCCTTCCTGGAGCACGACGACGCCAACCGCGCACTGATGGGTTCTAACATGCAGCGCCAGGCTGTGCCAACCCTGCGCAGTGATCGCCCGCTGGTCGGCACGGGTATGGAGCGCTACGTGGCTTCTGACTCCGGTGTGTGTGTGGTCGCCAAGCGTTCCGGTGTGATTGACTCGGTAGATGCCAGCCGCATCGTGGTGCGGGTTAAGGACGAGGAAGTGGGTGACGATCAGGCACCGGTGGATATTTACAACCTTACCAAATACACCCGTTCCAATCAGAACACCTGTATTAATCAGCGCCCCATTGTGCGCCAGGGCGACGTGATTGTGCGCGGTGATATTCTGGCGGATGGTCCCTCGGTGGATCTGGGCGAGCTGGCGCTGGGGCAAAACATGCGCATCGCGTTTATGCCCTGGAACGGTTATAACTTTGAAGACTCCATCTTAGTGTCTGAGCGTGTGGTCAAAGAAGATCGCTTCACCACCATTCACATTCAGGAGCTGACCTGTATTGCCCGCGACACCAAATTGGGGCCGGAAGAAATCACCGCCGATATTCCCAATGTCAGCGAAGGCGCGTTGGGTAAACTGGACGAGTCCGGTATCGTTTACATCGGTGCCGAGGTCGACGCCGGTGATATTCTGGTGGGCAAGGTTCAGCCCAAAGGTGAAACGCAGTTAACCCCGGAAGAGAAGCTGCTGCGCGCCATTTTCGGTGAGAAAGCCTCGGATGTTAAAGACGCCTCCCTGCGGGTGCCATCGAGCACCAAGGGTACGGTTATCGATGTGCAGGTGTTTACCCGCGATGGCCTGGAAAAAGACGCCCGCGCCCAGCAAATCGAAAAATACCAGCTCGATGAGTTCCGCAAGGACCTCAAAGAGGAGTTCCGGATTTTCGAAGATGCGATTTACGCGCGTTTGGCCAGTAAAATTGTCGGCGGTAAAGTGGTTTCCGGCGGCGATCTCAAGAAGGGCGCAGAGCTTACCCACGAAATGCTGGCAGGACTTGATCGCGAACAGTGGTTCAGGATCAAGCTGGCCGATGCAGACATGAACGACGCCCTCAGCAACGCCGAGCGTCAGTTGGAAGAGCAAGACAAGCTGCTGGAAGAGCGCTTTGAAGACAAGAAACGCAAGCTGCAAAGCGGCGACGACCTGTCTCCCGGTGTGCTCAAAGTCGTTAAGGTCTATCTGGCGGTGAAACGTCGCATTCAGCCCGGTGACAAGATGGCAGGGCGCCACGGTAACAAGGGTGTGATCTCGGTAATCATGCCGGTGGAAGACATGCCCTACGACGAAAACGGCGAGCCGGTTGACGTGGTATTGAACCCGCTGGGTGTGCCTTCGCGGATGAATGTGGGGCAGATTTTGGAGACTCACCTGGGTATGGCGGCCCACGGTCTGGGCGAGAAGATCAACGTCATGCTTGAAGAGCAGCGCAAGATTGCCGAAGTGCGCAAGTTCCTGGAGCAGATCTACAACAACGGCGCGGGTCGTGTGGAAGATCTGAATGCCCTGAGCGATGAGGAAGTGCTGGAGCTGGCACAAAACCTGCGCCACGGCGTGCCCATGGCAACCCCGGTGTTCGATGGGGCTGCGGAGGATTCCATCAAAGAGCTGCTCGCGCTGGCGGATATGCCCGCAAGCGGTCAGTTCACCTTGTACGACGGCCGTACCGGTGATGCTTTTGATCGTCCGGTGACGGTGGGCTATATGTATATGCTGAAGCTCAACCACCTGGTTGACGACAAGATGCACGCCCGCTCCACGGGTTCCTACAGCCTGGTTACGCAGCAGCCGCTGGGTGGTAAAGCGCAGTTCGGTGGTCAGCGTTTCGGTGAGATGGAAGTGTGGGCGCTGGAAGCTTACGGCGCGGCCTACACCTTGCAGGAAATGCTCACGGTGAAATCCGATGACGTGGCAGGGCGTACCAAGATGTACAAAAACATTGTCGACGGCGACCACCGCATGGAACCAGGTATGCCCGAGTCCTTTAATGTGTTGGTGAAGGAGATTCGTTCTCTGGGTATCGATATGGAATTGGAAAACGAATAAGCCGCAGCTTGGCATGGGTTACAGCGCCGCCGCGGCGGCGCATAGAGAGAAAAATCTCGTGGAGGAATAACCTTGAAAGACTTACTGAATCTACTGAAGTCCCAGGGACAAACGGAAGAATTTGACGCCATTCGCATCGGTCTGGCATCGCCCGACATGATCCGCTCCTGGTCCTATGGTGAAGTGAAAAAGCCAGAAACCATCAACTACCGCACATTTAAGCCAGAGCGGGACGGCTTGTTCTGCGCCAAAATTTTTGGCCCGATCAAAGATTACGAGTGTCTGTGCGGCAAGTACAAGCGCCTTAAGCACCGCGGTGTGATCTGCGAAAAATGTGGTGTGGAAGTGGCACTGGCAAAAGTGCGCCGTGAGCGTATGGGGCATATTGAACTGGCGAGTCCGGTTGCCCATATCTGGTTTTTGAAATCCCTGCCCTCGCGTATTGGTCTGCTGTTGGACATGACCCTGCGCGATATCGAGCGGGTGTTGTATTTCGAATCCTACGTCGTGATCGACCCCGGCATGACCACCCTTGAGCAGGGTCAGTTGCTCACCGATGAGCAATACTATGAAGCCATGGAAGAGTTCGGCGACGAATTCACTGCAAAAATGGGCGCTGAAGCGGTACAGGATTTAATGATACAGCTCGATCTGCAACACGAGATCGCTACCTTGCGCGAAGAGATCCCGGCTACCAATTCCGAAACTAAAATCAAAAAGCTGTCCAAGCGTTTGAAATTGATGGAAGCTTTTGCAAACTCCGGCAACAAGCCCGAGTGGATGGTGCTCAACGCACTGCCCGTACTGCCGCCGGATTTGCGCCCTCTGGTGCCCCTGGACGGTGGTCGTTTTGCGACTTCTGACCTCAACGATCTATACCGCCGGGTAATTAACCGCAATAACCGTTTGAAGCGCCTGCTGGACCTCAATGCCCCAGACATCATCGTGCGTAACGAAAAACGTATGTTGCAGGAATCGGTCGATGCACTGTTAGACAATGGCCGTCGCGGTCGCGCGATTACCGGCTCTAACAAGCGCCCGCTGAAATCATTGGCCGATATGATTAAAGGCAAGCAGGGTCGTTTCCGTCAGAACCTGCTCGGTAAGCGTGTGGACTACTCGGGTCGTTCAGTGATCGTGGTAGGCCCTACCCTGCGTCTGCACCAGTGTGGTCTGCCCAAGAAAATGGCATTGGAGCTGTTTAAGCCGTTTATTTTCGGCAAGCTCGAAGCCCGTGGCCAGGCGACGACTATCAAAGCGGCGAAGAAACTGGTTGAGCGCGAGCCGCCGGAAGTGTGGGATATTCTCGCCGAGGTGATTCGCGAGCACCCCGTGTTGCTGAACCGCGCGCCCACGCTGCACCGCTTGGGTATTCAGGCTTTTGAGCCGGTGTTGATCGAGGGTAAAGCGATTCAGTTGCACCCGCTGGTGTGCGCGGCTTACAACGCTGACTTTGACGGTGACCAGATGGCGGTACACGTACCGCTGACCATCGAAGCGCAGCTTGAAGCGCGCGCTCTGATGATGTCTACCAACAACATCTTGTCGCCCGCCTCCGGTGAACCCATTATTGTGCCTTCCCAGGACGTGGTATTGGGTCTTTACTACATGACCCGCGAGCGCATCAATGCCAAGGGCGAGGGCATGACCTTTGCCAATGTTTCTGAAGTGCATCGCGCTTATAACGCCAAGCAGGTTGATCTGCAAGCGCGTGTTAAAGTGCGCATCACTGAAGCAGTTGTGTCCGACAACGGCGACGAAATTGAACGCAGCTTTATCGCCGATACAACGGTAGGCCGTGCTTTGCTGTGGGAAATCGTGCCCCGCGGTATCGCCTATGAGATGGTGAACCAGGACATGGCCAAAAAAGCCATTTCCCGCATTATTAACCAGTGCTACCGCGTGGTTGGCTTGAAAGCCACCGTGATTTTTGCCGACCGTTTGATGTATACCGGCTACGAATACTCCACGCGTTCCGGCGCTTCTATCGGTGTCAACGATTTCGCGATTCCCGCGAACAAAACAGACCTGGTTGCCCAGGCTGAGGCTGAGGTGAAGGAAATCGAAGATCAGTACGCTGCCGGTCTGGTAACCCAGGGCGAGAAGTACAATAAGGTGATCGATATCTGGTCACGTGCGAATGACTTGGTGTCTAAGTCGATGATGGAAGGTCTGTCTAAAGAAACGGTTAAAAACCGTGACGGTGAAGACGAAGAACAGGCATCCTTTAACTCGGTCTACATCTACGCCGATTCCGGTGCCCGTGGTTCGCCCGCACAGATTCGTCAGCTCGCCGGTATGCGTGGTTTGATGGCCAAGCCAGACGGCTCTATTATCGAAACGCCAATTACCGCGAACTTCCGCGAGGGTCTTAACGTACTGCAGTACTTTATTTCGACCCACGGTGCGCGTAAAGGTCTTGCCGATACCGCCCTGAAAACTGCGAACTCCGGTTACTTGACCCGCCGTCTGGTGGACGTCGCCCAGGATCTGGTCGTTACTGAAGATGATTGTGGTACGGCGCGCGGCCTGTTGATGATGCCGGTAATCGACGGTGGCGACATCATCGAATCTCTGGGTGATCGCGCCCTGGGTCGCATCGTGGCGCAGGACGTGTTGAAGCCCGGCAGTGATGACGAAGTTGCATTGACCGCTGGCACCATGCTCGACGAGCAGTGGATTAAGCGCCTGGAAGAGTTGAGCATCGATGAAATTCTGGTGCGCTCGCCCATCACCTGTGAGACTCGCCACGGTATCTGCTCACACTGCTACGGTCGTGACCTGGCGCGCGGTCATCGCGTGAACATGGGCGAGGCCATTGGTGTGGTTGCGGCGCAGTCCATTGGTGAGCCGGGTACACAGTTGACCATGCGTACTTTCCACATCGGTGGTGCGGCGTCGCGGGCTACTGCCCAGGACAATATCCAGGTGATGAACGACGGTACTATGCGTCTGCATAACCTGAAAACCGTGAAGCGTTCCGATGGTTCCTTGATTGCGGTATCGCGCTCCGGTGAATTGTCGGTGATCGATGGTAAAGGCCGTGTGCGTGAGAGCTACAAACTGCCTTACGGGGCGGTGATCAAAGTCAGCGATGCCGACGCCGCTGTCGAAGGCGAAGTGCCGGTGAGCGCTGGTGATATCGTGGCTACCTGGGATCCGCACACCCACCCGATCATTACCGAGGTGGCAGGTACTGCGAAGTTCAGCGGTATGGAAGAAGGTATTACCATTACCCGTCAAACTGACGATTTGACCGGTCTGTCCAGCATTTCGGTAATCGACCAGGCTGAGCGCCCAGCGGCGGGTAAGGATATTCGCCCTGCGGTCGCACTGGTTGATGAAAACGGTGAAGAACTGTTCCTGGCTGGTACCAATGTGCCCGCACACTACTTCCTGCCCGCCTATGCACAGGTCAGCCTGGAAGATGGCGCTGCCATTGAAGTGGGTGACGTGATTGCACGAATCCCGCAGGAAGGTTCAAAAACCCGCGATATCACCGGTGGTCTGCCGCGTGTTGCCGACCTGTTTGAAGCGCGTAAGCCGAAAGAGCCTGCGATTCTGGCGGAGATATCGGGCACGGTGAGCTTTGGTAAAGAAACCAAAGGCAAGCGTCGCCTGGTGATTACGCCCCCCGATGGCTCGACCTTGCCCGATGGTTCCGATCACTATGAAGCACTGATTCCGAAGTGGCGCAATATGTCGGTGTTTGAGGGTGAATTTGTGTCCAAGGGTGAAGTGGTGTCGGAAGGCCCACCCAACCCACACGATATCCTGCGCCTCAAGGGTGTGGAAGAGCTGGCGAAATACATCGTCAACGAAATCCAGGAGGTTTACCGCCTGCAGGGTGTGAAGATCAACGACAAGCACATCGAAGTGATTGTGCGTCAGATGCTGCGTAAAGTGACCGTCACTGCATCGGGCGATTCCAGCCTGATTAAAGGTGAGCAGGTGGAGTACGTGTCCTTCCTCGAAGAAAACGAGCGCCTGCTGGCCGAGGATCTGGTGCCCGCAAGCGGCGAGCGCGAGTTATTGGGCATTACCAAGGCATCTCTGGCAACCGAGAGCTTTGTGTCCGCGGCGTCCTTCCAGGAAACCACCCGTGTTCTCACCGAAGCGGCGGTTACCGGCAAGCGCGATTACCTGCGCGGCCTCAAGGAAAACGTGGTCGTTGGCCGCCTGATACCCGCTGGTACCGGCCTTGCCTACCATGAAGAGCGCAAGCGCAAGCGTATGGGTGATGCTGAGAACACAGTATCGATGGAAGAAATGGAAGCTGCCCTTACGGAAGCGTTGCAAGCCGATAGTTGATTTGCGCTAAGGCTTAACCGATCGAAAAAGGCGAAACCATTTTGGTTTCGCCTTTTTTTGCTGGTGATCACAGCGTAACTTGTTGATATTAAGTAATTAGTCCCCTGTGAAAAACGCTCTAAATACTAACATGACAGCGTAAACTGCTCACAATCCGCTCTCCAAATTGCAAGCTTGCGACGGTATGATAGGCGAAAGCTTGCGA
>PDSN01000130.1 GCA_002748505.1 Gammaproteobacteria bacterium
GACCTGGAGGCCGGCAACGTGCGCTCTGGCAGCGAGGCATTCGCACAGTTAAGAAAGCAAATCTAGTGGCTGAATACACACTGACAGGCAAGGCATACCAGGACCTTTCTGACATTGTTGAATACTCGCGAACTCACTGGGGACAGTCGCAAACCAACATCTATATCACAAGCATTGAGACAAGCTGCCAGTTCCTGGCGGATAATCCTGGAGCCGGAAAAGCGTGTGACGATTTAGCCAGGGGACTATTGAGCCACCCCGTGGGGAGCCACGTGATTTTCTATCTGCGCCAAGGTGACGATATTTCTGTTTTACGGGTGCTACACAAACGCATGCTTCCCAGTAAATACCTGTAAACCCTACCCAGGCACCATAGCCTGTGTCATCTTGACGAGATATTACCGAATAATAAAACGAACGCGACGATGGCAACTTCAGTAAAGCTTGCTAGCGAACTTAAAAACCACACCGCCCAATCCCCTTTTTGTCTCCTCCCACACCGCAGCCGCCACCGTCGCGATCTCGGCAAGCACCGGCTGATGCGTGGCGTTTTTGCTGACACAGGCGACAGGCTGGTAATCACGGGTCTGCTGTGTGGTGCTCATCAAGAAATTCCCTATTCCCTGCGCAACGCAAGCTCTTTGGGAGCCAAGTGTACGGCAGAACAAAACCCGGCAACAGCCCCTTCTATAGAGATAACTGCGTTGTTTATCAGCGTGTTAGATACATTGGCATTGCCCGTGCTGGGTCTGGCTGGTAATATCCCGCGACTTTCACCCAATGATTTACCCACTCTGTCTGGAGTTTGCACTATGCCACGCCAAACGCTCGCTGAACTGGAAAACCACCAGGAGTTCATCCAACGCCATATCGGCCCAGCGCCGGCGCAGCAGGCGGAAATGGCCAGGGTCGCGGGCTATAACAGCGTTGACGAGCTGATTGAAGCCACGGTGCCTGCGAGTATTCGCAAAAGCGAGCCCATGAACCTGCCCGGTGCCCAGAGCGAACACGACGTTATCGCCCGGTTAAAAGCCATTGCCAGCAAAAACACGGTGTTTAAATCATTTATAGGCACCGGCTACCACGATACTTACACACCTGCGGTGATTGCCCGCAATGTGCTGGAAAACCCCGGCTGGTATACCGCCTACACGCCCTATCAACCCGAAATCTCCCAGGGGCGGTTAGAAGCCCTGCTAAGCTTCCAACAGGTCATTATCGACTTAACGGGTATGGAGCTGGCTAACGCGTCCATGCTCGATGAGGCCACCGCCGCAGCGGAAGCCATGACCTTGCTGCAGCGGGTCAACCGCAAAAACAAAAGCAATATTTTTATCGTTGCCGATGACTGCCATCCGCAGACCATCGCCGTGGTGAAAACCCGCGCCGAGGCCTTGAATATTGATGTTAAAGTTGGCGACGTAGACACCCTGCTCGCCGAGCACAGCGCCTTTGGCCTGCTCGCCCAATACCCCGGCACCTACGGTCAGGTCAGAGACCTTGAGCCCACCATTGCAAAGGCTCATGCGCAAAATACGCTGGTGGCGGTTGCAGCGGATATTCTGGCACTGCTGTTGCTGAAATCACCCGGCGCCCAGGGTGCAGACGTGGTGCTTGGCAACAGTCAGCGCTTTGGTGTGCCCATGGGTTTTGGCGGCCCGCACGCGGCATTCTTTGCCACCCGCGATGCCTATAAACGCTCCACCCCCGGTCGTATTATCGGTGTATCGGTGGATCGCCACGGCGACCAGGCGTTGCGCATGGCACTGCAAACCCGCGAGCAACATATTCGCCGTGAAAAAGCCACCAGTAATATCTGCACCGCGCAGGCGCTGCTGGCAATGATGGCGGCGTTTTATGCACAATACCACGGCCCCGAAGGTCTGCGCCGCATCGCTGCGCGCAGCCATCGCCTCGCCTGCGTACTGGCCAGTGTCTTGTCCGAGCGCGGTTTCACCCCCGAAAATGAAGTATTTTTCGATACCTTGACTCTGTCTGTTGACGACCAAAGCGCCGTTATCGCGCGCGCCCAGGCCCAACAAATGAATCTGCGTATTGTCGGTGCAGACAAGGTGGGGATTGCGCTGGATGAAACCACCACGCTGGATGATGTCGCCGCGCTGATTGCGATTATCAGCGGTGAGAGTGCGCCAGAAAACCTGCGCGAACGGGCTGACGCCACCGCCTCACCCCTGCCGGAAGCCATCACCCGCGAACTTGACTATCTGCAACACCCGCTGTTTAACGAGTATCACAGTGAAACAGCCATGCTGCGCTATTTGCACAGCCTGGAAGAAAAAGACATCGCCCTGAACCGGGCAATGATTCCGCTGGGTTCCTGCACAATGAAACTCAACGCCACCACCGAAATGGCGGCGATCACCTGGCCGGAATTTGCGCGCATGCACCCCTTTGCGCCCAGCTCGCAAACCGAGGGCTACGCCCAACTGATCGATGAACTCGACCATATGCTGCGCGAGTGTACCGGCTACGATGCCTTTTCCATGCAGCCCAACTCCGGCGCCCAGGGCGAGTACGCCGGTTTGATGGCGATTAAACGCTATCACGAAAGTCGTGGCGATACCCAGCGCAATGTGTGTTTGATTCCCGCCTCGGCGCACGGCACCAACCCCGCCAGCGCTGCGCTGGCGGGCATGAAAATCGTCATCGTCGCCTGTGATGAGCAGGGCAACGTCAATATGGCCGACTTAAAAGCCAAGGCCGAGCAATACAGCGACACCCTGTCCTGCACCATGGTCACCTACCCCTCTACCCACGGTGTGTTTGAAGAAGCCATTGTGGAACTGTGCGATGTGATTCATCAGCACGGCGGGCAGGTATACGTCGATGGCGCCAACATGAACGCCCTGGTCGGCCTCGCCGCGCCGGGCAAATTCGGCGCCGATGTATCGCACCTCAATCTGCACAAAACCTTCTGCATTCCCCACGGCGGCGGTGGCCCCGGCATGGGTCCTATCGGCGTTGGCAAACACCTGGCGCCGTTTTTGGCGACCAACCCGGTCGCACCGGTGGCAGGCGTAGACGCCAATAACGATGTCATCTCCGCCGCACCTTATGGCAGCGCCTCGATCTTGCCCATCTCCTGGGCCTATATCGCCTTGATGGGCGCTGACGGTCTGACCGAAGCGACCAAAGTGGCCATCTTAAACGCCAATTACATCGCCAGCCGCCTACAGGAGCACTACAACATTTTGTATACCGGCAGCAATGGCACTGTGGCGCACGAGTGTATTGTGGATATCCGCCCAATTAAGGAGGCCAGCGGTATCAGCGAGGAGGATATTGCCAAACGCCTCATCGACTTCGGTTTCCACGCACCCACCATGTCCTTCCCGGTGGCGGGCACCTTGATGATAGAGCCGACGGAATCGGAATCGCTGTATGAAATTGACCGTTTCTGTGAAGCCATGATCACCATTGCCGAGGAAATCAAAGCCGTGCAGGCAGGCACCCTGGATGAAAACGACAACCCCCTGGTCAATGCACCCCACACCTTAAAAGACGTGGTGAGCAGCAACTGGCAACACAGTTACAGCCAGGAGCAGGCGGCATTCCCGGTGGCATCCTTGCGACACAACAAATACTGGCCGCCAGTCACCCGGGTCGACAACGTGCACGGCGACCGCCATTTGTTCTGCGCCTGTCCTGCGATTGAAAGCTATCAGGACTAAGTCCGCAACGCGTAGTCAATCCAAAGCAGGCAAAAACCGCGCACGGCAGCCGCACGGCAAGCCCCTTGCGGGGACGCTACAAGTACATCCCTGTAAGCTCGTCTCGGCCATCCATGGCCTCGAACGCCCCTTCAGGCGCTTACCGCGCGGCTGCTTGCCCAAAATCATTCAAACCGTAGCTACTGCTACGCTTTTCATGATGTTTGAGCAACCTTCTTTGTCCTTTTGTCCGAAAATTCCATTTACTGGTGAAACATCCGGGCTAACCCGGATACTCCACTTACTGGTGATACATCCGGGTTAACAACAGCTTCGCAAACTGCGGTAGACTTCCACTTGAACATTTCAGCAAAGGAGTGCCGCTATGGGGCGCGCGTTTATTCTGGTCATCGGTTTGTTACTGTTGGGCTCGACACCCACCGCGGCACAACAGCAGGTCGCGCCCATCAGCGAGGCGGACGTACCCGAACCATTGCGACCCTGGATTTCCTGGGTCAAATACAAACACACAGACCTCGACTGCCCCATCAACTATTCCAACGCAAAACGCCACTGCCTGTGGCCGGGTGAACTGATTCTCGAAACCAAGGACGGCGGCGCAACATTTCGCCAGCGTCTCACCGTGTATCGACAGTCCGAATTTCGCCTGCCCGGCAGCCGCTTTAACTGGCCCAGCGAGGTGCGCATCAACGGTAAACCGGCGCTGATAATGAACCGCGACAAGCGGCCCTGGGTGCAACTCAACCCTGGTGAGTATGAACTCAGTGGCAAGCTCTTATGGCAGAAAGAGCCCGCGTCCCTGCCTGTTTCAAAACGAACCGGACTGATAAAACTCACCCGCAAGGGCAAGGCCGTCGCCAACCCTGAGTTTAAAAACGGACGCCTGTGGCTAAACCGAGAAAACACCGGCAGCAAAGCCAAAAACGGTGACAGCGTGCAGGTTCGCGTCAACCGTCTGTTGCAGGATGGCCACCCCGCCACCCTGACCACGCTGGTCAGCGTCGATGTCGCAGGCAGTCAGCGCGAAGTGGTGCTCGGCCCGGTATTGATTCCCGGGTTTATTCCCCTGTCGCTGCACAGCAATTTACCCGCGCGTTTGGAACCCACAGGTGAACTGCGCGCACAACTTCGCCCGGGGCGCTGGATGTTCACCGTGCGCGAACGCGCACCCAATGCGGTGACCAAAATCGCCCTGGCAAAGCCGGTGGAACCCTGGCCGGATACTGAAATCTGGGCCTTTGCAGCGTCGCCCGCCGACCGCCTGGTGGATATCAGCGGCGCGCAGCAGGTTGATCCGCGGCAGGTGTCACTGCCCGAGCAATGGAAGCAGCTTCCCACCTATGTGGTCAATGCCAGCAGCCCCGTCACCCTGCGCGAACTGCGCCGAGGCAACCCCGAGCCCGCACCCGATGCGCTGAATTTACAGCGCACGATGTGGCTGGATTTTGATGGCGAAGGTTTCACGGTGCTCGATGACATCAACGGCACCATCAATTCAGGCTGGCGACTTTCCGCGGCACCAGAGCTGCAACTCGGCCAGGTGACGATCAACGACGAACCCCAATTTATCACGCAGTTAGAAGGCGACCCGCGCGCAGGTGTGGAAGTGAGACGCGGCGGTATCGCCATGCGCGCACAAGCACGGTTTGATGGCAGCGCTCTGCATATTCCCGCCACCGGTTGGGAGCGGGATTTTCGCAGCGTAAATACCACTGTTAACATTCCGCCCGGCTACCAGTTGTTTGCCGCCACCGGCACGGATAACCTACCGGCCTCCTGGCTGCAAAGCTGGACCTTGTACGATATTTTTCTGGTGCTGATTATCACCCTGGGGGTTGGCAAATTGTGGGGCTGGCGCTGGCTTGTGCTCTGCGCTGCCACGCTGTTGCTGCTGTGGCAAGAGAGTTTTGCGCCGCGGATGATCTGGCTGTATCTGCTGGCAGCGAGCGCACTGATTCGTATGATTCCCCTGGACCACGCCATACAAAAACCCCTGGCCTTACTGCGCATACTGGGTTTGGTCGCGCTGCTGGTACTCTCTTTGCCATTTATGCTGACCCAGGCACGCGAGGCCATTTACCCGCAGCTCGCGGGGGTGTTTTACACCGGAATCGAAAATTCGCAATACCGCGCCAGTCAGCAAAAAATGCAACACCCCTCGATACAAGGGGAAATGGCGGATGGGGAAATGGAACTGGAGGAAGTGCAGGCCGCCAGCGCGATAGCGGACAAATCGAACACTGGGAGATACGGCGACGAAAAGCAACTGGCGCGTATTGCCCCAAACGCCAATGTGCAAACCGGCCCCGGTCTGTCCCAATGGCAATGGCGCAGTGCGATGCTGCAATGGAATGGGCCGGTAGCAAAAGATCAGCACATCAGCCTTTATTTTATCGGCCCGAAACTCAACGCACTGTTAAATATTCTATCGATTATTTTCCTGTTGCTGTTGGCCTGGCGCTTTTTGGATTTCAACGGCGATAAAAAACAGCGCCATTGGTTAATCGCCGCGGTTATCGGGCTGTTCAGTGTTCAATCCCAGGCAGCGGATTTTCCTTCACAGGCCATGCTCGATGAACTGGAAGCACGCCTGACTGCGCCCATAAGCGCCGCACCTCGCGCAGACGTCGGCGCGCTGGAGCTGCGCTACGATGACAGGCAATATCAAATAACCCTGCAAACCCAGGCTCTGGAAAAAACCGCCATGCCCCTGCCGGTTGATCCACAAACCTTGACGCCGGTCAGCGTCAGCGTTGACGGCAACAGCGCGCCGCTGTTTCGCGGCTCAAAAAACCAGCTTTGGGTCATGCTGAACAAGGGCGCACACGAGGTGACTATCAAAGTATACGTGCCGCCCGTCAGTGAGTATCAAATCCCGCTGCCCATAGCGCCGCACCGCATCAGCGCAAGTGGTGAGGGCTGGTCGTTAAGTGGCATCGATGCACAGGGGCTTCCGGCAAAACAATTAAGCCTGTTGCGCGTCGATAAAACGCAGCAAAGCAGCATCGAGCTGCGCCCCACGCGGCTGCCGACTTTCGTTAAAGTCGAGCGCACCCTGGAGCTTGGCCTGCAATGGGAAGTGACCACAACCGTATCGCGCGCCTCGCCACAGGGCACGCCCATTTCACTGAGTATCCCCGTGCTTGCGGGCGCCTCGGTGATTTCTGAAAACGTCAGTGTGAACAACAATGCCGTGCAAGTGGCGCTGTCGTCTTCGCAAAACCGGTTTAGATGGCGCTCGCGCATACCCTTTAGCAAACAGATCAGCCTCACCGCACCAGAAAACGATAGCTGGCTGGAAATCTGGCGCGCGCATATCAGCCCTATTTGGAACGTAAGCGTGGAGGGCATTGCGCCGGTCAATCATTTGGGCGCGCAAAACAGCTGGCTGCCGAGCTGGCACCCCTGGCCGGGTGAAAACGTCACCTTAACTATTCGTCGCCCGGAGGGTGTGGCGGGTAAAACGCGCACCATCGAATCCAGCGAACTAAGCCTGCGTCCGGGGAAACGCGCCACCGATGCCGAACTCAATATGGTTCTCAAGGCCAGCCAGGGCGGTCACCACCTGATCACATTACCCGAGGCTGCGGAGCTGCTGGGCATCAGGATCAACGACATCAATCAGGCTATTCGCCTCAAGGACGGGCAGATCAAGCTGCCAATCGTACCGGGCACACAACGCGTCTTTATCAACTGGCGCACCCCACAGGAGCTTGGCACGGTGTGGCAAAGCCCTGACATTTCCCTGGCGCAGGATTCGGTAAACGCCAAACTCAAAGTCAATATGCCCAGAGATCGCTGGGTATTGTGGTTGAGCGGCCCGCGCATGGGTCCTGCGGTGTTGATCTGGGGAGCCGTACTGGTACTGGTGTTGATTGCGCTTATTTTAGGGCGCGCCGGGAAAAATCGCTTTCCCCTTGCATCGCTAAGCTGGCTGATTTTGGGTGTGGGGCTCACCCAGTTTTCAGTCTATGCAGTGTTCCTGGTTGCGCTGTGGTTCTTTGCCTTTTATTACCGCTCCACCCTTAGCACCAACAGTCAAAGACTTGGTATCAATGTCCTGCAGGTGGCCCTGGTTGCCCTGTCCTTCGTCACTGGCGCAGTGCTATTAGCCGCCGTCAAAAACGGCTTGCTGGGCAGCCCCGCGATGTTGGTGGAAGGCAATCATTCCAGTGCCTATTTATACCACTGGTACCAGGACCGCAGCGCCGAGCACTACCCCCAGGCCACGGTTGTTTCCGCACCCATCTGGGTATATCGGGCGCTGATGCTGGCATGGGCACTGTGGCTGGCGGCCTCTGCCCTTAACTGGATTAAATGGGCCTGGCAGGCTTTTGCCAGCGGCGGACTGTGGCGTAAGGGCGCACTCAAAGCCTCCATACCTAAAAAACGCTGGGGGGCTAAAGCACCGCCGGAGGATTGAGCGCCCGCCAGGCGCAGCGGTGCAGCACCAGCTAAAAACGATAGCTGACACGCCCGACAACGCTGCGCGTGGCTCCCACGAAGCAGTCACCACGTGAGAGACAGGTCGCATAATAGGATTTATCCGCCAGGTTTTGCACATTTAATGCGAAATCCCAAGGCCCGAACTCATAGCCCAGCATTAAATCCATCAGCGTGTAGGACGGCGTACGAATCCTATCGAGGCCGCCCCAGGCGTCACTGACATAGCGCAGGCCATAAGCTGCCTTAAAACCCTGCCAAAACTCCTCCGGGCGGTAGCTCAGCCATGTTGAAATCTGGTGCTTGGAAACGGTAGCCAGGCGATAACCATCGGGTGTGTTGGTATCGAGCTGGGTGAAACTGACATCTATACGAAAATCGCCAAAACTCGCTGTCGCCTCCACCTCAATACCTTCGATGTCTGTCACACCGGATTGCTGTTCGTAGACATTCGGCGCCGCTTCCGGATCAGGCAGGTTACTCTGCTCAATATCAAACAATGACAGCGTCACCAGTACAGGCAGGCCATCGGGCTGATATTTAAGCCCTAGCTCCCACTGTTCACCCTGCTCGGGCTTTAACAATTGGCCGTTGCCATTGTCACCAATCACAGGATCAAACGACTCCGCATAACTCACATAGGGCGCAATACCATTGTCGAACTGATAGAGTAAACCGACACTGGTACTGAATTCTTCGTCCTTTTGGATTACGCCGATAGTTTCCGATTCGGTTTTGTCAAACCGCAAACCCAAACTGATGTGCAAGTCACCCACCGTGATGTGGTCGTTGATATAGAAACCCAGGTCTTTGGTGTCGACATCGGGGAATTTCGCGTAACGCTCATTTAGCATTTGTGCCGGTGGCACATTGCCATAAACGGGATCAAACAGGTTTAACCAGTAGCTGTCATCGCCGCTTGCAAAACCCAGCGCCCAGAGATAATAACCCGCACCACCGATGGTAACGTCCTGGTATTGCGCACCCATCATCACCTCGTGGTCTAAAACACCGCTTGCAAAGTTGGCGCGCAGGCGCACGTCCGTGGCCGCCTGCCTGGAAAAGCCGTCTTTGCGATAAAAGGTACGCGGCACCAGACCATTTTTATACAAAGATCCATCGGGGTTGTAGATAAAACGATCGGGGCTTACCGAAAAAGACGTCCAGGCCTGCTGATAATCCGCCTTGGCGTCCGTATAGCGAGAGGTGAATTCCATACTCCACACATCGTTAAACTGGTGTGAAGCCAG
Organism: Gammaproteobacteria bacterium; assembly: GCA_002748505.1. Lineage (GTDB taxonomy): Bacteria > Pseudomonadota > Gammaproteobacteria > Pseudomonadales > Halieaceae. The sequence goes on from PDSN01000130.1 coordinate 9,386, forward strand.
CAGTGTCACGGATTTGGCTTCCGCAATATACTGATTGAAATCCGGTTCACCCGCGTACACACCAGGATCTATTCGACGACCTTCGGGGCCGGGATACAGCGTGCCGTGAATAGGCAAGAACTGCGCTGCGGTATCGCTGTCAGTTTTGCTGTAATTCAGCAACAAGGTGATATCCGTATCGACACTGGGTCGCCAACTGAAAGATGGCGCCAGCACGGTTTTATCGATGCCTACATAATCTACTTGGGTATCGCTGTTCTGATAAACGCCTACCATGCGATAAAACCACGTAGCGCTCTCGCCAATAGCGCCCGTGCTATCCACCGCCACTTGTTGATGCTGGTAATTACCGAGTTCTAACAGCAACTCATGGGCGCGCTCTTGCTGAGGGCGTTTACTGATAATATTAATCAAACCACCCGGCGAGCCTTTACCGTAAAGCACAGACGCGGGCCCCTTTAATACTTCCACCTGCTCCAGGGTATAAGTGTGCGGGCGGGTGTTGTTGTAGTTCCCAAACAGGGACTGCAAACTGTCTTGATACATGGGCACATTAAGACCACGCACCTTCACCCAATCACCCCGAGTTGCATAACCATAGACTGCACTGCTAATGCCAGCACTGTAGGTCAGCGCTTCATCCAGCGTCACCGCCCCAAGATCCAACAACTGCTGTTCGGTCACAATAGACACCGAACGCGCAATTTCCATAATCGGGGTGTCGGCTTTTAAGGCCGAATAACGGGACAATTGGCCGTAGACAATCACCTCCTCCAGCTCATTCTCATTGCTATAGGCTTGTGCCATGCTTAAAGAAGGGTTCAGCAAGGCACTGATTGCTGCGGCAAAAACGATCTGTTTCAAGACAGCTCTCCATCAATCGATAAAGACGCCAATGATAATCGTTAGTATTGACTATCGCAATAAAATCAGCGACATTCAAATTATTATGTCTAGCCCGGACAGAGACTCAAGCGTTGCTGATGCTGTAATCCAAGCGCTCCAACACGAGGAGCAGAGAAGTATAGGTTTGCTCCTGACCTTTGAAGTACTCCTGCGCCATTGGGGTAACGGAACAGGCTTCAGGCAGTGCAAGCTCGTTGTCGAGCAAGGCATGCATGCGCGGCAAAAAAATAAACTGCAACCACTGCGGTAAAGTCAGTGTGTCGACGCAAAATGGCTGCGTAGATGCCAAAGCCTCCAGCGGCGGTGACTGCTCCTGCCATAATCCCAATACGCGCAACTGCGCCTCCAGATCAAACAGGGCATTGGCAACATCATTCGACATGGTTTTACTCCGGTTTGCCAAACACAAAAAACGAGCCCGCTTTGTGGCGGCCTTTATAATGCAGCTCGCCCTTATCCAACAGGTTCAATCCCGCATCGCTAAACGCTTGATACCATGTCGGCTTATTCAATATTTTCTGCGACACTGCCAAAACATCGCGATTTCTTAAGTGGGCATATTCATAGGCTTTAGCAAACTCCAAGGCGTTTGCCCGCTCCTGCTTTAAGGCATTTACGGGCAGGCGCTGTAGACCGCCCAGGGCATTTAATACACCTGCGACCAGAGGGTGCGGTGACTGCTGCTGTAAAGCGGTAAGGGTTTGCACTTTTTTTGGCAGTTGCTTAGCAAATTTATCCGCATTGATATCGCCTTTCCCAAACCGCGCAATTAAACGAAATACACCCAGTTCGACCAGTTTTTCGTAAGCGAGCAATTCGCTTTGCATCGTATGGGCAATGGCCGAATCAGTCGCGTGAGCGACAAAAGCGAGGCGCCCGCCCGGTTTTAGCAGTGCGGCGAGCACGGGCGCAATGTCGTCGGCGCTACAGTACTCCAAACCGTATTGGCTGCTGATAAAATCCACTGGGTTGGTGAGCGTTTCATTCAGGCTCTCCACCGCCGTATTGTCCAGCACCTGAATATCCGCCAGGTATTTTTCTTTTTTGGGAAAGCGCTGGGCGATAATTGCTGTATCGATATGCGCGATATCAACGGCGCTAATATGCCAATGCCGTTGTTTTTTTTCAGCCTGCTCGCAAAACAATAAGGGCAGCGCCAGATTGCCTGTGCAAACATCGACAATATGAGAATTATCCGGCAGTGTTTTTAATTGCCGGTACCAAAACGCTGCCAGTTCGCCTTCATAGTTTTCACGAAAATCCTCCGGCAAAGAGGTTAAGGCGCCCGATGCCCAATAGGCTGACCAGTGTTCACTCATGTATTTATCCAGTTTTTAACGCGCTAATTCCAGGGTAAACGGCGGCAGTGATTGTAAAATGGCCTTGCCGTAGCGCCGTGTCACCACGCGCCTGTCTAACAAGGTGACCCGTCCGGTATCTGTTTCGGTACGCAATAAACGACCTGCGGCCTGAACAAGCCGTACCGCCGCATCGGGCACACTCACTTCCATAAACGCATTGCCACCGCCATTTTCCACCCATTCGACCAGTGCCGCCTCCAGCGGGCTGTCGGGCACCGCAAAGGGAAGCTTGGCTATAACCACGTGAGTGCAGTAATTGCCCGGCAAATCCACACCCTCTGCAAAACTGGCCAAACCAAAAATCACACTGCCACTGCCATCGTCAATCGCTTTTTTATGCAGGCGCAATAATTCCTGCTTGCTGTTACTGTCCTGCACATAAACGTGCTCGCCTAACCTGCCATCGACTCCTGCAAACACATCACGCATTTGCCTGCGCGAGGAAAACAATACCAGCGAACCCTGTGTAGGATCCAAAATCTTCGGCAGTAAATCAATAATTGCCGCGGTGTGCGCCTCTGCGTCCGTCGGTTCGCAAGGCATAGGCGGCACACTAAACACGGCGCTGGCATAGTCAAACGGGCTGGGCACGATATCAAAAATCGCATCTTCGGGCACGCCGCTGTCGCGAATAAAGCGTGCAAAAGTCCCCAGTGCAGACAGTGTGGCGGAAGTCATCACCACACCGGCGGCCTCCTGCCAAAGACACTGCTGTAAAATATTTGCGGCTATCACCGGACTTGCGTTCAAGTCATAGCTTAAGGCATTGTCCCACTCGCGCTCGGTAATCCAGCGCGCCATCACTTGCGGGTCGTCCTCGCCGCTCACCGCGTATTGTGACCACAGTGCGACGTTGGCCTGTGCGCGCGCCAGCATCGCGCCGTAGTTCATTGCATGCTGTTCAATCAGGTCACGCTCGCTGTGTTTTTCTTCCAGCGCTTTTTCCAAAAGCTTGTGCACAGCGTCAAAACCCAACTCCAGATGACTAAAATGACTGAGCAGTGCCTTGCCGATAATTTGCAGCTCATCAGGTATAAGCCCCAATTCAAAACGCAACTGACGCCCGTCGCGCACTTCTTTGACGGCGGGATCACCCATTAATTCCTGCACCAGAACCTGGACATTTTGCAGATCGTCGATGGCGGCTTCAATGTACTGTGGCGGCTGGCTCAATTCGCCTTGCAGTCCTGGTAACTTCTCCAACGACTTGGCGGTTTGCGATAGCGTGGTTTGACAATCCTGCAACCACTGCACAGTGCTGTGCAGACGGCAAAAACCCGAAAAATGTGACAGCGCTTTGCTCGGTAAATGGTGGCCTTCGTCAAAAATATAAATCGTGTCCTGCGGTGGCGGCAATACCGCACCACCACCCAGGGCGAGATCCGCCAACACCAGATCGTGGTTGGTGACAATAACATCCGCTAAATTCAGCCCATCGCGCGCTTTGAAAAAACTGCACTGACTGATGTTCGGGCAGCGCCTGCCGCTGCACTGATTGTGATCCGTGGTAATACCCTGCCAGAATTCATCGGACAAAGCCGCGGGCCAGGCGTCTCTGTCACCATCCCATTCGCCCCGCCCCAAAGCATTTAACATATCCTGGAAAACAGCATCCGCATCCGGCTCTGATCCGCTTTGCCCGAGCTGGTCATAAAACGGCAATTCGCTGTTTTTTCCCGCTGCGAGCTGCTGATCCAGTTTTGACAAACACAGATAGCGCCTGCGACCTTTGGCCAGGGCATAGCTAAAATCCAAATCGGAATGGGCTAAAATATCCGGTAAATCCTTGCCAAAAAACTGTTCCTGCAATGCCACGGTTGCGGTGGCCACCACCAGCTTTTTTTCCTTTGCTCTGGCAATCGGCAAGGCGGCGACAGTGTAGGCAATCGTCTTTCCCGTACCCGTGCCCGCTTCCACCACCGCGATGGCTGAGCCCTCTGCCTCACTATCCACTCGCGCAAGGGCTTTTGCCACATCGGCAATCATCAAACGCTGTCCCCAGCGCGGCGTCAGTGAACGCTGTTTTAATAGGGTTTTATAGGCTGAGGATATTTCGTCTTTAAGTGCATCAGTTAACAACTATGCAGCCTCTAATTTGGCGACAACCGCATTGGCGTAGTTGGCCAGGGCAAAAGGTCTGTCCGCCTCTGGCATCGCCAAAATACGCGCTTCGAATTGTGCCTTACTGCAATCGCCCTCGGCCACTTCCACCGAGGCGGGAAGCCGGGCGGGCTCACCATAAAGCATTTCATAGGCGTAGAGATTGGTGGGGTGCAAACGGTACAGAGCCAACACCTGCCGATCAACCTCCGCCGCCACCGCCTCGGCATCGGCATACTCACCGGCCAGCGGCGTACCGAAAGCGACATGCACATGGGCTTTGTCGCCGGTAATACCCGCACCAATAGACAACACATCCTCATGCTGGGATTTATGGTACTGTCCATCCCGGGCGATAGCGGATAACTCCGCCGCCTTGCGCGCATCACAGGGGTCCAGCTCGTAGGAAATCGCCATAGGTACCAGGCGCAGTGAAGCGAGATAGTCGCCCAAGGCCTGCCCCTTGCGCTTGTTCATCGCCAGCATTTTAATCAACGCGGGCTCGGTGTGATCCACACCGTCCTTTGCGCGACCTTCGCGCTGGGCAATCCAGATCGGCGCATTGTCCTCCTGGATGGAATGGGCGATATAAGCCGATAACTTGCGAAACGCCTTCAGCATTTGCCTGGGCGCGGTCGCCGAACGCTCCACGATAAAACTCTTGTTGAGGCGCATCAAATCGGACACCCAGGGCTTGGTCAGCAAATTATCGCCGATAGCGATACGCACCGTATCACGCTGCGCCTTAAACAGAGCGTAGTTGGTGAATGCGGGGTCCATCGCAATATCGCGGTGGTTACTCATAAATAAATGGGCCTTGTCGGGCGCCAGGCGCTCAAGACCAGAGCAGGAAAAACCGCTGCTGGTCGTGGCAATCATGCGATCCATATAAAACTTAATCACCCGCTGCATGCTGGCAACATCCTCAACCTGTGCCAGCTCACGACGCAGCACGCGTCGCGCCACCGGCAGCACCGCCCAGGGCAAAAACTGCGTCAAACGGGGCAGGCGAAACCCAGCCACCGTGGTTATAAACTCTCCATCGGCGAGCAAGCGCTCAATCACCGCGCCCACTTCAGTATCATTGTAGGGGCGAATGTCTGCATAGATATCGCTCAAAGCAGGCTCCTGTTACACAATTTACGGACAAGAACAACACGCACTGGGGCGCTGGGTGTGCAGTATACCGCGAACAGCGCGGCCACGCCGAATCGGCATGAAATCATTTTTGTGCTTCCAGCGTTTTTAAAGACGAAAAAAAACCGACGACCTTACGATCGTCGGTTTTCTACTACAGAGTAAGCGCTTAGGCTTTTTTGCGACGCTTGCTCAGACCCAGACCAGCGAGACCCAAGCCTAACAGCGCCAGGCCGCCAGGGGCAGGTACGGTGCCACCAGGACCACCGGGGCCGCTGTCTTCGGTGTAGTCATAGACGATCTCACCCAGACACTGTGCAACAGTGTCCTGAGTGGAATCCAGGTTGCCGCCACCACCAGTAAAGTTTGAGCCAGTAAAGGTGTTACAGCCAATACCTACGCTGCCAGTGCCGATGAACATGCTCAACTCGCCAACAGAAGCAAAGGTGTAAGTAATTGAATTGGTTGAGACTGTTTCACCCAGATCCAGCGAGGCGCCAGATGCCAGGCTTACAAAACCGCCAGTAGTCGCCAACAAAGAGCTAAAAGCCCCTGTCAGGTTATCTGCACCGGTATCAACGATTTCGAAAAGCCAGTCCAGGTTAGACTCATACTTAAAAAACGCGTCCGCAGCGGAAGTGTTCTCAATAACAGTGCTGCTTATGGTGTTGCCGGTCAGAGTAACAGTCACGCTGTTGAGCGTACCGAGGCTGGCATCGAACTGATCCAATGAGCCGATGGCTGTGGAACCAGGCACCGCGGTGGACGTCAAGTCAGTGGTCATAAAGCCCAGATCGAAGTTCTGCGTAATTACAGCAGCGTTCGCAGCACTTGTCATAGCGGCCATTACACCAGCGGCCATCATCAATTTTTTCATGGTATATCCCTATTTGATACATGAATTGGTCAAAACACTGAAACATCGTGTTTCAGGCATCACAATATCTATTATGCAAACCCCGTGCCAAAAAACAAAACACCATAAAGTCAATAAGTTAACTACGAAACCAGTCTTTTGTTGTAAAAAAATCTGACAATTGTAAAAGACATGTATATGCAAATAAGGCACATAATGTGCAATTAAGGGCATACAAAAAGGCGACCAACGCACTGCAAATCCAGCAGCACCAAGTGGCCTCCTCACACCAAAACCCCGCGACAGCGCTTGACAGCGGCACATCGGGTATGGATAATCCGCGCTCTTTAATTTTTCATCTTTACAAACAAGAGGAACGCCCGTGGCAAACTCTCCACAAGCTAAAAAACGCGCACGTCAGACCGCATGGCCGACAAAGGCATCATTCACAAGAACAAGGCCGCGCGTCACAAGAGCCGCTTGAATGCACACGTTAAGGGATTGAGCGCTTAAGCCTTCAAACTCCCAAGAAAAAGCCGGTTGCTATACCGGCTTTTTTTATGTCTGTTATTTGTGGACGCATTGCCAACTTACTGTCTCTCCCGGTGGGGAAAAACCTGCTCGATAATAGAACCCGCTCAAAACACCAGCAGATTATCTCGGTGGATCAATTCCTCATCACCGACATAGCCCAGTGTTTGCGCTACCGCAGACGATGGCAACCTTTTGATTTTGTTGGCTTCCTGCACTGAATAGTTAGACAGTCCCCGCGCAACTTCTACGCCCAGCTCATCCCGGCAGGAGATCATATCACCGCGGCTAAAACCACCACTTACCGCAACAACCCCCACTGGTAGCAGGCTTTTCCCTGAGGATTTTAGAACCGCAACCGCACCCGCATCCAGTGTTACCACACCCTTGACCTGTACCTGTGAAGCCAGCCAGCGCTTGCGCGCTGCCTGCGGTTGCTCACCAGCGCGAAGCCAGGTGCCGAGATTGTCACCACGCCTCACTCGCGTGATAACGTCGGTTTCGCGCCCACCGGCAATCACTGTTTGTGTGCCAGACCGCGCCGCAAGTCGCGCTGCGCGCAACTTGGTAATCATACCACCGCGACCCAGCACACCGCCCTCTCCCGCCACAGCATCCAGCGCCGGATCGTGCGCAGACGCCTCGGCAATCAATTTAGCGCTGGGCACTTCCCGCGGGTCAGCGTCAAACAAACCGACCTGATCGGTCAGTAACAGCAGGGCATCGGCATCCACAAGATTCGCCACCATTGCCGCAAGAGTGTCGTTATCACCAAAGCGAATCTCATCGGTAATCACCGTGTCGTTTTCGTTGACCACAGGAATCACACCGTAGCTGAGCAAGGTGGTTAAGGTGCTGCGAGCGTTTAAATAGCGGTCACGGGCGGAAATATCATCGTGACTCAGCAAGATCTGCGCGGTTTGCAAGCGATATTTGGCAAAAGCGGATTCCCAGGCCTGCGCCAGCCCCATCTGCCCAACCGCAGCCGCGGCCTGCAACTCATGCAGCGCCGTGGGGCGCTGTGCCCATTTCAGACGACTCACCCCCGCCGCCACCGCGCCGGACGATACCAGTATCACCTCACAGCCCGCTTCCCGCAGCGCTGCCATCTGCGTGACCAGTTCGCGGATAACTTGCGCATCCAGGCCCTTGCCGTCGTTCGTCAGCAGCGCACTGCCGGCTTTTATCACCCACCGGCGTGATTGCACCAATAACTCACGCTCGCTCATTAAGGTACGTACTCCACTTCCACATCGCTATCGTCATCGTCATCGTCCGTATCATCTTGCGCGGCAGCCCTGGCCGCGCGGCGGCGCTGAGCCAGTTCAGCGATACGTGCTCTGGCCTCTTCCTGCATACGGGTTTGCGCGTCCTGTTCGGCTTGCGCGAGCGCGGGATCTGCCGCTTCCTGGTCATTCAACTGCTCCAGGCGAACCATAACAGCCTGCGCCAGACGCTCGCAGCCCTCGCCACTGATCGCCGAAATTTCGAACACCTGTCCCCGCCAATTCAGTGCCTCGATGATTGCAGCGCGCTGCTTTGCAAGCGCTTCATCATCGAGCAGATCCGTTTTATTGAGCACCAGCCAGCGCTCGCGGGCAGCCAGGGTTTCACTGAAAGCCTCCAACTCGCGCACAATTGCCTGCGCGCCCTCAATGGGGTCAGAACCATCGAAGGGCGCGATATCCACCAGATGCAGCAACAAGCGGTTGCGGGTTAAATGCTTCAAAAAGCGCACCCCAAGCCCCGCGCCATCGGCGGCACCTTCGATCAGACCGGGAATATCCGCGACCACAAAACTGCGATGGGCATCCACCTTTACCACACCCAAATTGGGTACCAAGGTGGTAAAGGGGTAATTGGCGACCTTGGGCGTGGCGGCGGAAATTGCACGAATAAACGTAGATTTACCTGCATTGGGCAGTCCCAACAAACCCACGTCCGCCAGCACTTTCAACTCTAACTTCAACTCGCGTCGCTCACCTTCGGTACCGGGCGTGGTTTGACGCGGTGCACGATTGATACTGGACTTAAAACGCGTATTGCCAAGGCCGTGGAAGCCGCCCTGCGCCACCAACAAACGCTGCCCGGAATGGGACAAATCACCGAGCACTTCACGGGTATCCTCATCGATCACCGTCGTTCCCACCGGCACTTGCAGCAGCAAATCGTCACCCGCCTTACCGGTGCAATTTCGACCGCGTCCAGGCTCGCCATTTTCGGCCTGGTAGTGACGCACATAGCGGTAATCCACCAAGGTATTTGACGCGTCGCTGGCCTCTAAATACACACTGCCACCGTCGCCGCCATCGCCACCGTCCGGGCCGCCTTTGGCGACGTATTTTTCACGGCGAAAACTCAAGCAACCATTACCGCCTTTACCCGCGGCAACCACAATGGCAGCTTCGTCTACAAATTTCATGGTTTCTCCTTTCTTGCGCCCCCTCTGCGGGATACGGAAGGCGCCGTACGCCCAAACAAATGCGCCGCAAGCCCAAACAAAAAGGCCCCGTCAAATGACGAGGCCTTTCAGCGAGGAAGCTAGAGCAAACTAAGCGCTAACCACTTGTACAAATTTGCGCTTATAAGGGCCTTTGACTTCGAATTTTACCACACCGTCGGCGGTGGCAAACAGGGTGTGGTCTTTGCCGCAACCGACGTTCTCACCGGGGTGAAATTGCGTACCGCGTTGACGCACCAAAATGCTGCCCGCTGTTACAGCCTGACCGCCGTAGCGCTTGACACCAAGTCGTTTACTCTCGGAATCGCGTCCGTTGCGAGTACTACCGCCTGCTTTCTTATGAGCCATTGTGAATTACCCCCCTCAGGCTGAAATGCCGGTGATTTTCACTTCGGTGTACCACTGACGGTGGCCAGTTTCCTTCCGATAGTGCTTACGGCGATTGAATTTAACGATTTTCACTTTCTTGTGACGACCATGGGCAACCACTTCTGCGGTCACTTTGCTGCCGTCCACAACAGGTGTACCGATTTTGACATCAGCACCTTCACCGACCATCAACACCTGGTCGAACTCGATGGTTTCACCAGTGGCCGAATCGATTTTTTCAAGCTTCAGGGTTTCCCCTTCCGTGACGCGATGCTGCTTGCCACCGCTTACAATTACTGCGTACATATCATGCTCCGTTTAGTTCGCCTGCTCGCAGTGATAACAACACGCCAAAACGCGAAGGGCAGAGCCAGGCATAAACAGTCGAATTTCCCGCAACTACTTTGCGGATGTTCAGAGGGCGCGCATTCTACGTCACCCACACCGCAAGAGCAAGCCCTAAATGGTTTTATTTGACCCACCACAAGCGCAAACCGCCGATGGCTTGACAGCCCAGCCGTGCTGCCCCTAGCATGACGCCGTCGTTACAGGAACCGCCTTTTATGCAGCACGTTCGCGCCGTTGTCGCCTCCGAATTTGAGCAAGTTAATCAGTTGATTGTGGAGCAACTACACTCCGATGTGGCAATGGTTGAAAACATAGGCCACTATATTATAGACGCCGGAGGCAAACGCCTGCGCCCGCTGCTGGTACTGCTGGCCGCCAAAGCCTGCAATTATCAAGGCGGACAACACATTCCTCTGGCTGCGGTAATCGAGTTTATCCACACCGCCACCTTGCTGCACGATGACGTAGTGGATATCTCCAGCCTGCGCCGCGGTCGCGCCACCGCCAATGCGGAATTTGGCAATGCGCCCTCTGTGCTGGTGGGCGATTTCCTGTATTCCCGTGCTTTTCAAATGCTGGTGGATATTGGCGACATGACAATCATGCGCTGCATCGCCGATACAACCAACACTGTTGCCGAAGGCGAAGTATTGCAACTGGTGCGCGCTGGCGATGCCACCACCTCCGAGCAGCAATACCTCGACGTTATTCGCCGCAAAACCGCAATACTGTTCGCCGCGGCCTGCTACGGTGGCGCGGCGCTCGCAGGTTGCGATGAACCCACCTGCACAGCACTGCACCGCTACGGTGAAAGCCTGGGCATCGCCTTTCAAATGATAGATGATGTGCTCGACTACGAGGGCGACCCCGACACCATGGGTAAAAACCTGGGTGACGATCTCACCGAGGGCAAACCCACACTGCCGTTGATATACGCCCTGCAGCACGGCACCGCCAGCGAACGGGCGCTGATTCACGCTGCGATTACCGAAAAAAGTGCGGAGAACCTAAGCGCCGTGGCCGCAGCGGTACAACGCTGCGGCGCCCTGGACTACACCCGGGATCGAGCCATTGCCTACCAGCAGCAGGCGCTGGCGAGTCTGGAATCGCTGTCGGTCAGCAATGCCAGGGAGGCTTTGGCCCGCATCGCCGAGATTGCCGTGCAACGCGACCATTAACCCGGGTATTTCACCAGTACCGCGGCCAATTTACTGGTGAAATATCCGGGTTAAGTTTGCAAGCGCCGCCTCGACGCACAGCAATTTTCAGAATGTTTTGAAACTTCTGGCAAGCCCTGCTATAGTCAGTTCAAACAGGCAAGGACATAAGTGCAAACGCACCATGGACGCCACACCAAACCCACACCCACCGAATAACGCAGCGGTCGCTGCGGCATCGTCGACCACCGTTCGTAGCTTCGTGTTGCACTGCGGTGAGATGGCACGCTATTGGGGCTTTAATCGCACTGTCGGGCAGATGTTGGGGCTGATTATTGTGTCCGAGCATCCTCTGTCAGCACAATACATTGCTGATACGCTGGAAATATCCCGAGGTAACGTCAGCATGAGCATAAAAGAAATGCTGTCGTGGCAACTGATCAAGGTTGTGCATGAACCCGGTGACAGAAAAGAATATTACACTTTGTCCGGCTCGATCTGGCATGTGGCTAACAGGGTATTTGAAGAGCGCAAGCGGCGCGAGCTTGATCCGACCTTTGCCCTGTTGCGCCAATCTATCAGCGAGATGGATAAAAATCCGGCCAACGAGTACGCCTGCGAGCGCCTGCAGGAAATACACGACCTGCTGGAAACCGTGTCTCTCTGGGCTGAAGAACTACAGGGACTGGATGAAAAACGCCTGCACAAATTGATCAGCATGGGCGCGGGAATGTTGAAGATTCTCAAACTCAAAGACAGGCTCACCAATGCGGTTAATTGAGTAGCACAACAACGACTGCCATGTAATGCCAGGCACCGTCTGCGGGGTTTAGTTTACATGGACGCCTACGGGCTTATTGGCTAGAATGCACACAGCAAAATTGTTCTTTATACATAACGGGGGGATACTGAATGAACACTGCTTTTACTCGATGGTTACGCTTGTTGGGAGGGGTAGGCTTACTACTGCTTCTTACGGGCTGTGACTTCGCGCTTTTTAACTCAAAGGGGGTTGCGGGCAAACAAATTGGCGACACCGTCCTGCTGACGGCGTCAATTATGTTGATTGTCGTGATTCCCACCATGATATTGGCGGTTTGGCTGCCGATCCGCTACCGCAAACGCGCCAATAACAGCTCCACCTACGCGCCAGAGTGGGAGCACTCCAGCAGAATCGAGTTCATTGTTTGGGCGATTCCTATCGCGATTATTATCGTGTTGGCGACCATCGCTTACAAAACCAGCCACTCCCTCGATCCGCGTACGCCAGTGCCAGGCACTGACAAAACACCGCTCACCATTCAGGTGGTAGCGATGGACTGGAAGTGGTTGTTCATCTATCCCGAAGAGCAAATCGCCACGGTGAACGAACTGGCCTTCCCAGTGAATCAGCCGGTGGAGTTCCTGCTGACCTCTTACACCACCATGAACTCGTTCTTTATTCCAAAACTCTCCGGGCAGTTATACGCCATGGCGGGCATGGAAAACCGCCTGAATGTTATGGCGACCGAAGAGGGTGTGTATCGCGGTATGTCGTCTAACTACAGCGGTTACGGTTTCTCGGGAATGCGCTTTAAAACCCACGTAACTTCTGAAGCAGAGTACCAGCAGTGGGTCAAAAAGGTAAAAGCCGCTCCGCAAGTGTTGGATGACGCAACCTTTGCGCGCCTGACTGAAAAGTCTCGCGACAACCCGGTAGAGTATTTCTCAAACGCTAACCCACTGTTCTTCAAGAACATCATTGAATCATTTACAGGTGTACAAAATGGCGAGTAATTACGATTATACAGCCCAGCCAGATGCAATATTTGGCAAGCTTTCGTGGGAAGTCATTCCCTTCCATGACCCTGTGGTAATGCCGGTGATGCTCACGGTTCTCGTGGGCGGTATTGCCTTGGTGTCACTCATCACCATAAAAGGCTGGTGGGGTTACCTTTGGAAAGAGTGGTTCACCTCGGTAGACCACAAAAAGATCGGCATCATGTATATCGTTGTCGCGCTGGTAATGCTGGTGCGCGGCTTCGCCGATGCCATTATGATGCGAACCCACCAGGCCATGGCCGTGGCGGACTCCTTCGGCGAGGGCTATCTACCGCCGGAACACTACGACCAGATCTTCACCGCCCACGGCGTGATTATGATTTTCTTTGTGGCCACGCCGTTCCTGGTGGGCATTATGAACGTCGTGATACCGCTGCAAATTGGTGCGCGTGACGTGGCCTTCCCCTTCCTGAACTCCTTGAGCTTCTGGATGTTCATGGGTGGTGTGATTCTGGTTAACCTGTCACTGTTCGTAGGCGAGTTCGCCGCAACTGGCTGGCTGGCATATACGCCGCTGTCCGGCATCGAATTCAGTCCCGGGGTCGGGGTGGACTACTGGATATGGGCGCTGCAGCTATCCGGTATCGGCACCACCTTAACCGGCGTTAACTTTATCGCCACCATTCTGAAGATGCGCGCACCCGGCATGAACCTGTTTAAAATGCCGGCCTTCGTGTGGACTATCTTCGCCGCCAACATTATCGTGGTCATCATCTTCCCCATTCTGACCGCATTGCTGGCGATGTTAACCGTTGATCGCTACCTCGGTTTCAACTTCTTCACCAACCATCTGGGCGGCAACCAAATGAACTGGGTCAACCTGGTCTGGGCCTGGGGTCACCCCGAGGTATACTTCCTGGTATTGCCTGCCTTCGGTATGATTTCCGAAGTGGTTTCCACCCATTCGCGCAAGCGTCTGTTTGGCTATAACTCACTGGTTTGGGCAACCCTGGCGATTCTGGTACTGTCCTTCCTGGTGTGGTTGCACCACTTCTTCACCATGGGTTCAGGCGCCAGCGTCAATGCCTTCTTCGGCATCATGACCATGATTATCGCCATCCCCACCGGTGTGAAGCTGTTCAACTGGATTTTCACCATGGCACGCGGCCGGGTAGAACTCACCGCCGCCATGTGGTGGGTAATTGCCATGCTGTTCACCTTCACCATTGGTGGTATGACCGGCGTTATGCTGTCCATTCCCGCCAACGACTTCGTACTGCACAACAGTATGTTCCTGGTAGCGCACTTCCACAATGTGATTCTCGGCGGTGCACTGTACGGCTATCTGGCAGGTTTCACCTACTGGTTTCCGAAAGCGACCGGCTTCAAACTTAACGAAACCCTGGGCAAATGGTCCGCTGGTTTATGGTTCTTCGGCTTCTTCTTCGCGTGGATGCCCATGTACCTGACCGGTTTCGACGGTATGACTCGTCGCTTGAACTACGTGGACAACCCCGATTGGGCGCCTCTCCTGAACATCTCCCTGATCGGTGTGGTATTGATCACCGGCGGTATTCTCGCAATCGTGGCCAACATTGCGCTGTCTATCATCAAGCGCAACGAGCCTGAATACAAAGACGAGAGCGGCGATCCCTGGGATGCGCGCACCCTGGAGTGGTCTACCTCTTCACCACCACCGTTTTACAACTTTGCCACTGTATCCCCCGTTGAGGATCGCGATGTGCACTGGGATATGAAGCGCAAAGGTAAGGCGTATGTGAAGCCGGAGAAATACGAGCGCATTCACATGCCCAAAAACAGCTGGGCCGGTGTCGTAATCTCCTTGTTCGCCACGGTGATGAGCTTCGCCTTTGTCTGGCACGTCTGGTGGCTGGTACTGGTGGGCTTCCTGGCAATGATCGGCTCCTGGATTGTCTACAACTTCCAGACCGACAAGGACTACTACGTCGAGGTCGAAGAGATCGAGCCGCTTGAGGCTGCGCATCTGGCTGCGGTGAAAGCACATCACCCCAACCC
>PDSN01000170.1 GCA_002748505.1 Gammaproteobacteria bacterium
GTAAAAGCCAATGCTAGTGACGGCGCGGCGCTGACGTTGATTGGGTGCTGCGGCCTGATTGGTGCTGATAATATAAGCCAGCAGCGGTATCAGCAAAGCAATTTGTAAGGCATCAACCACGCTAAGCAGCGGCACATAAAACCCTTCGCCCCCGGCAACTGCCAGTACGCGTATAAAAAAGCCCAGCAGCACCACGGCAATTATTTGCCGCAAATGCTTTAGCCAACGGCTGGCGTGTGGCGGATAGCAACGCGCCAACCACTGCGGGCGCCACCATAGCGTATAAGCACAAGCCAGCCATAAGCCACTGAGCTCTAACCAATAAACGCCGCTACTGTGCGGGTAACCATCAAGCAGCCGGGCAAGCATTGATGTGGCCGCTGTCAGTAACGCCAGCAGCCAGGCAATAACAGCGATTTGGGTTAAGGCCAATTTGGCCGGGCGTAACCAGCGCAGCGTTAGCGCCCCAAAAATCGCCGCTGCACCCCAGGCCAGTAATTCCAGCATGCTTAACGGATAAGCCGTTGCCGGGTGGCCAAACACCAGTGTCAGCCGTTGCAGGGCAAACCCTAAGGCCAGCAGCAACATCAAGGCCGCCGTTTGCGCCACTGTAATCAGGCGCAAATAGCGCCACAGATACGCCGCTGCCGCACCGCTGGCCAATAAAAATATCAGCGAAAACGGCATATATTGAGTGGCTTCGGCGTAGCGCAAAATTTCGTGTAATCCGCCACCTAACCACCACAGCATTGCCCAGACAAACAAACCATCAGCCATAAGGCTGGGGCGCGGGGTGGTGATATCAGCGGCTTCACGCTGGTTGCTTTGCGTTACAAACCACGCGCTTAAGCCACCGGCGGCAGCAATCAGTACGGTACTGAGGTAGTATTCATTAATTATGGCGCGCTCAAAATGATTCACCGCTGCATAAGCCAGTGTAAAGGAAACGGCTGATAAACCCTGTAATGCTAAACCGGCAAATTGGGTTAAACGGCGCTGCTGGCGCAGGCCTAACCACAGCGCCCCGGCGCCTTCTAAGGCAAAAATGGTGCCGGTGGCTTTGGCCGATAAGCCAATCGGCACGGCCAAGGTCATTAGTCCGGCTGCCAAGCCCCAATAAGCGCTTTGTAAGGTGGCAAACGAAGCCGGTGCGCGCATTCGCAAGCCAAAGGCCAGCAGTGCATAGACAAGACCCAAGACAAAACACCAGCCGGCCAGCACTTGGCTGCGTTCGTATAGCATCGCCGCCAGCAGGGCTACGGTGACCAGCGGTGTACCAAACAGCAAGGCACTGTCGATACGCCGTGTTTTACGGTGGTTTGCGCTGCTGTCACCGGTTTGGGGCAGCGTTTGATAATATAATGGAATCAACAGGTAAAAAGCAAAAAACAGCAATACAAAAGGCAGAGTGGTGGCAAAATCGGCCGGGTGATAGCGCAGGCCGCCCCACGCCGCACCAATTACATAGGTGGCGACAAAGCCAAGCAGATTAAGCTCGCGCCACGGTTTTTGTGTGGCCACATAAAAAATACCGGCGTTTAAAATGGCGTAATAACTGAATAACACCACATGGCTGCCACTGCCATCCGAGAGCCAGATTGGTGCCAGAAAACCGGCCAAAATGGCAAAAATTGCCAGCGGTTTGGCATCTTGTCTCACCGCCAGCCAAGCGGCGGCGGCGACCACGACCACGCTCAGCGCAAAGGCCGGTGCCGCCGGCATTAACTGATACAGCTTAACGGCGGCAAACAGCTCTAGCAATAACACGCCTAAACTGCCACCCTGAATGCTAAGCGAAAAACTGCGTTTATGGTGGCGCTGTTTCCAGGCAAAGCCCAGGGCGGCAATGGCGGCGGTGGCGATACCGGCTAATTTGACCTCGATTGGCATCTGTAGCCAACCTTGCTGGGTGGCAAAACGTAAAAAAGCAATCACGGTCGCCAGCAGCACCAACACGCCGATTTTTACCGGCACATTGCCGCTGGTTAGCCAGTGCTTTGCCGTGCGCATAGCGTTGTCTAACCAAGTGGTGATGACCGACGGTTTTTTTGCCACGGCCGGCCGCCGTTGCGGCGGGCGGCTAACGGGTGGCTGCGGTGCTCGCATGGGTGTTTGCTGGCCCAGCGGTGATACTGGCGTGGGTTGTGGGTGGCTTGTGACTGCCTGCTTTTGACTTGTCTGTGTCGGTACCGGTGCCGATGCAGTGGGGCTTTTATCCACCGCTTCCGTATCCGTCACCACCGTGATGTTATCACGGCGGATATCGGGGGATGCTTGATGATTTTCGTATTCTTGCTGGTTTAAACGGTCGTTTAACGCCCGCACCCTGCGTTGCAGTTGTTTAACCTGCTTTTTTAGCGATGATTGGGCTAAAAACAGGTAAATAAAGGCGGTGATAGCTAATAGAAAAGTCAGCGTGA
>PDSN01000131.1 GCA_002748505.1 Gammaproteobacteria bacterium
CAGTGTCGCACTCAACATCATCAACAGGGGGAACAAATAGGTCAGCAGGGAGGCGCGCAACAACACGGATTCAGGCAGTTCCAAACGCACTACATCGCCAGCTTTGAACAGCTCACCATCGGCGGCAAAAGCCTGCAAACGGTGAGCCTGGCCATCGCGCAGGCTATCCAGCATGCCGTGACCACAGGCTTTGCGTGCACTACAGGCACCGCAGGTCGATTGACGGCGGGTTTGCACCCAAAGGGTATCGCCGTCCACATCGGTGACAATTGCAATTTCAATTAACATGGCACAACTTTAAGGACGTAACACTGCATCAGCGACCATGCGCGCGGTGTTAACGGGCACATCACCAACTACTGTGACCAACACCGCCTGGTTCGCGTGCATCACTCCGCGTGTGTAAGAGACAGTGCCACCCAGGCGCACCACACCTTCACCGGCGACAATAGGCTCGTCGACCAATTCGCGAAATACTGAAAACACCGACAGGCCATCGGTGTAGGTCAGGCGCTGCAGCGGATTGCGGGTATCGGTCAAGACGAACCCCTCTGGCAGCCATTTCGGCGCCCACACGGGGACTACCGGCATACCGACGACTTCGTCAGCTGCGACCTGCGCGGCTGTAGGCACTTCGACCTCGATGCCGGCAAGCGGCGCGCTGTATTCGATACGGGCAAACTGAAAGCGCTCCAGAGTCTTGCCCTGGGGCGAGATAATCTGCGCCTTTAATAACAGGCCGGTGTGCTTATCCAGCGCCATCAGATAACCGTAGCGATACACATCGCGAGGCTTGAGATAGAGATGCACGGTGTCTTGACCAGCGACCGGCTGCCCCTCTGAAAGGGAGAGGCTGTAGTACCTGGCGACACCGCAACCGCCTGCCCCACCTTCCGTCTGAGCACCATAGCGCAGCAACTGCTGACCGGGGTGCATACCCTTTACGGAATGCTCAATATTTTGCGCAGACCCACCGCGATCGGTCAAGGCACTAATCAGTTCATTGGACGTCTGTCCACCGGCGCGATGGGCAACTTCAATCACCTGAATATCGTCACCGCGCTGAATACTCACTACACCCCGATAGCTGAGTTCATCCCAGGCGCGCGAGGTCTTATCAAGCCACGCCAAAGCCTTGCGACTGTCTTCATCGCAGTGCTGCGCCATCACCGACACGGGCAGCGCGGCGCAAATCATTATAAGTACAAATAAGGATCTCGTGAACACGGCCTTCCCTGTGCCAAATCTTAAGACTACTGCTGCACTCGTTGTTGCGGCGACTGCTGTTGCTGTTGTCGCTGATCGAGCCAGTACGCGCGCGCATAGGGCACTAAACCCTGCGGGGTGTTAAGTGCGGACTGCTCGGCATGATTTCGAAAATAGCGCTCAAGCTGACGCTCTGCCAGGAGCTGATATGCCTGCTGACTCGTTGGCTGGCGCTGCTGTGATACGGTCTGCCCGCCGAAGCTGGCCTGCATAGGCACGGCACCGGAACCGACCATACCCACCGCAGGCGCACTGCCGTTATTGACCAGCGCCGGTACTGTGTCACCACCAGATAACTGCTGACCACCCACCACAACCACGGCGGCAACAGAGGCGGCGACTGCAAAACTGGTCAAGGGGCGTAGCAGGGCACCAACTCGGGACTGCTTGCCCATACTTTGAGCCTCATCCCTTTTCTTGGAATGTGCCGACGTGACAGTCGATGCAGCACTGCTGCTGGCCACAACGGGTTCTCCATCAATAGCGCCGCGCACCTTAGCGGCAAAATCCAAAGGCACTTGCCCAATGCCGCCGGCTTCGCCACCCAGTGCCGCGCGCCCAAGATGATACCGCGACCAGGTGTCGCGCAATTGCTCGCAGTCACTGTTTGCTAAAATGCGAGCCACTTCCAACTCGGTAGCTTCGCCATCCATCAGGGCCGATAGCGATTCACGCAGATTATCGTTCATGCAAAGGCCTCCCAGAGCCTAAAATTCGCGGCCATCGCCGCACCTACTGTCTTGGTCAACGCACCAGGTACATTTGTTCCCGAATTTCCTTATCAATGACTTCCCGGGCGCGAAAGATACGTGACCGCACCGTACCCACGGGACACTCCATAATCGCGGCGATGTCCTCGTAGCTTAAACCGTCAAACTCACGCAGCGTCACCGCCGAGCGCAAATCCTCGGGGAGACCGGCAATAGCATTGTTTACAACCTGCTTGAGTTCTTCCCCAAACAACGCGTTTTCAGGGGTTTCAATATCGTGTAGCACACCGCCGCCATCGTAATACTCAGCGTCTTGTACATCCACATCGCTTCCCGGCGGTCGACGCAGTTTGGCAGTAATATGGTTTTTCGCCGTGTTGATCGCAACCCGATACATCCAGGTATAGAACGCGCTGTCACCACGGAACTTGGGCAGAGCTTTGTAGGCTTTAATAAAAGCCTCCTGCGCCACATCCTGCACCTCATCCTGATCGCGAATATAACGACCGATCAAAGCAAAAATTTTGTGTTGGTATTTGAGCACCAGCAAATCAAAGGCGCGACTGTCGCCCTTTTGCACGCGCTCAACAAGCAGTTGATCGCTATCACTGTCATTGGAACTCATTGGCACACTCGACCGGTGCTGAGTTCTAGTTGATACCGCTGACTCATGATGTCTGCTGTTGTCCTTGTGCGAGCTTGAAAATAGGATGGTACTGCCCCCCAGTCATTCTAACGGCTTACAATGTATGAACACCAGTGCATAGTGAAAGTTCCGTGGGGGTGCGATTTATCGCCGCAAGCGGTGCCCGGTGCAGAGCGCACCGAGCTGAGGAGCACCGCAACTGTCTAAGAGATACCCAGTTCTTTGAGTAATTGCTCAGCGCTTAGATAGCCGGGAATCATCTTACCGTTGCCCAGGATAATAGTGGGCGTGGCATTGACGCCCATGCCGCGACCGATTTCGAACTGGCGCTGTACGGGATTGCCCTCACAGACCTCTGGCGTTACTTGTTCTCTGTTTTTCAGCTTGGTCAGGGTGGCGGGTGCATCATCGGCGCACCACGCCGTGGTGAGCAGGCGATAACCCTCCGAGCGCATACCGCCGCGTGGCCACGCCAGATAGCGCACTTCCACACCGTTGGCGTTAAGCGCAGGCACTTCCCTGTGCAACTTGCGGCAATAGCCACAGGTCACATCGGTAAACACGGTAATTGACGCCTTTTTGACACCCTTGGCGGGATACACAATCATCTCCTGCTGCGGGATTCCCGCCAACACTTGGCGGCGCTCGGCTTCCCGGCGCAGCTCGCTCAAATTGCTCAGCTCATCGCCTTGCACCGCAAACATATCGCCGGCAATAAAATGCCCGCCCGTTGCCGTGGCGAACACCACCAGACCATTGGCAAAACCCACTTCGTAGAGGCTTGGAATCGAGCTGTGCTTCACACTGCTGACCTTGAGCCCCATCTGAGGTTTGTGCAAGCGCTTGCTGATCGCGTCTACAATTGCCTTATCGGGAGCATCGGCGCTAACTGCACCTGCCAGAAACACCGCAGTGAGTACGGTCAAAAAATATTTCATCATTGTGTTAATCCTGTGTTTCAACTTGACTGGCACATCATCACGGTTTCGGCATCGGGGGTATAGAGGAAGTTCCCGGAATTAATCCGGATATTCCACCAGTAAATGAAATTTTCAGAAAATTTCTTCTGGAAAGTGTTCACGTTAGCCCCGCAAGGGCGAGGCGCATGGACGCGCCCTATAAAAAAAGCGACCCAAAGGTCGCTTTTTTCTGCCGGGCCAGCCTTATTTAGCCAGCTTTTCTTTAATACGCGCCGCTTTACCAGAGAGTTCGCGCAGGTAGTACAGCTTGGCTTGACGCACATCGCCGCGACGTTTGACGGTGATGCTGTCTACCAGCGGGCTGTAGGTCTGGAAAGTACGCTCAACACCGACGCCATGGGAGATCTTACGCACGGTGAAGGCACTGTTGATACCGCGATTGCGCTTGCCGATCACGATGCCTTCATAAGCCTGCAGACGCTCGCGAGTACCTTCCTTAACCTTGACCTGAACGACAACGGTGTCACCGGGGCCGAACTCGGGCAGTTCTTTGTCCATTTGCTCAGCGTTCAAAGCAGAGATGATTTTGTTGGCGCTCATGGTTTAGCTCCTATCTTTAGTTGAGTAGCTTCACAGCTAGTTTTACAAGTTTGTGTTTCACGGCGATAGCTCGCCAGTAATTCCTGTTCCAATGCCGACAGCTCGCGCTGTGCCAGCAAGTCCGGGCGCCGTTCCTCGGTTCGCCCTAAAGCCTGTTGCAAGCGCCACCGCCTGATGCGCTCGTGGTCGCCGCTTAATAACACCTCCGGCACCGCCATACCCTCATATACGTCGGGGCGGGTGTAGTGCGGGCAGTCTAAAAGACCATTGGCGAAAGAGTCCTCCGCCGCCGACTGCTCATGCCCGAGCACGCCGGGACAGTGCCTAAGCACCGCATCGACCACCACCATGGCCGCCAATTCACCACCACTTAACACATAATCGCCAATCGACAACTCTTCGTCGATGACGGTCTGCACGAGGCGTTCATCCACCCCTTCGTAGCGTCCGCAAACCAAAACCAGACCTGTCTCTGTGGACAGCGACCTGGCCTTGGCGTTATCCAATCTCGCGCCCTGGGGTGAGAGATACACCACCTTAGGCACGCTCTCGCCAACGCTGGCACGAGCCTTGGCTTCATCTATGGCCTGGCGCAGCGGGTCGATTTTCATCAACATACCCGGGCCACCACCGTAGGGTCGGTCATCTACGGTGCGATGTTTGTCGTGGGTATAATCTCTGGGATTAACCAACGTCAAACTCGCCAGACCTTCGCGCATCGCTCGCCCGGTAACACCGTGCTCGGCGATGGCCGCAAACATCTCGGGGAACAGACTCACCATCGCTATGTGCATCGTGCCCCCTGTTTCTCACTTCTGCTTTAGCCCTGTGGCTAAAAATCCAGCGGCCAGTCGACCTCTATCGCACCGCTGTCCACATCCACCCGCTTGACCACTGACCCCACAAGATACGGAATCAAGCGTTCGCGCTCATCGATGCTGTGCTCGTCGGGCGCGACCACCAGCACATCATTGGCGCCGGTTTCCAGCATTTGCTTAACAGTGCCCAAACGCACTTTCGCACCCCCTTCGGCCACATACCACACAGCCAGACCGATGAGCTGATGCCAGTAGTAATCGCCCTCATCGAGCGCTGGCAATTCGCTGGCGTTTACCACAACATCCAAACCTCGCAGGGTTTCCGCTGTGTTGCGGTCATCGACACCAACGATATGGGCAATCAAAGCCTTGCCCTGGCTGCGACATTGATCGAACACCACAGCCTGCTGCCCTGCACGCGTTTTTAGCCGGCAATTCTGATAACTGCCAAAACGCTCGGGCGGATCGGTAAAAGAGCGTACTTTTACCCACCCTTTGATGCCGTAGCAGCCACTGATGCGGCCAATACACAATACGGCATCGTTTGTCACGACCTTAGCCCGGATATTTCACCGGTAAATGGAATTTTCGGGAAAAAGGACAAAGAAGATTGCTCAAACATCATGAAAAGCGTAGCGGTAGCTACGGTTTGAATGATTTTGGGCAAGATTCGAAGTCATTTTTTTCGAAAAACCATTTAGGTACAAATTGCACATGTGTTTTCGCTGCTATTCATGGCATAACCTATTGATATTAAATAAATAATAGCAAATCAGCCGCCGTACTGGTGACATATCCGGGTTAAGCCGCAGCTTGTGCTTCGGCGTCCTTTACCAACTTGGCAACGCGCTCGGACAGTTGCGCGCCCTGTTCCTGCCAGTAGGCGATGCGAGGCATATCAACGCGCAGGCGCTCTTCCTGGCCGCGAGCCTGCGGGTTAAAAAAGCCCACACGCTCAATAAAACGTCCGTTGCGGGACTTACGGCTGTCGGCAACCGTCAGATGATAAAAAGGACGCTTCTTGGAGCCGCCACGGGCAAGACGAATAGTGACCATATAATTCCTGTTCCCAGTTTCGCAAGTATGTTGAGTGTTCTCAAAATCGCTAAGTCATTGAGCAAACAGGTAATTTCACCCTATCGCCCACAAAAAAACCGGCTGCTCGCCGGAAAGGTGGCGCATCATACGCCAAACAGCGGTAAAAGAAAAGCCCCCGCTGGCTTTTTTAAGCTGAAATTCCGGGGGCTTATCTCTACCTCAGGCACAACTCTCTCCCTCAAAGATAGGGCTGGCCTGTTCCATGTTTTCTTTCGCCCAATGGACGCATCGGGGGAAAAGACCGTAAAAAAAGAACGCCACTTAGCGAAACGGCAAGCCACCGCCAGGAGGCATACCACCTGGAGGCATACCGCCACCGAGACCGCCAAGACCGCGCATCATCTTCGCCATGCCGCCGCCTTTCATCTTTTTCATCATCTTCTGCATCTGCTTGTGCTGCTTAAGAAGACGGTTTAAGTCCTGCACAGAAGTGCCTGAGCCCCTTGTAATTCTACGCTTTCTTGAACCCTGAATCTGTTCGGGATTACGGCGTTCATGGGGGGTCATGGAGTTGATCATCGCCTCCATGCGGGCGAACATTTTCAGATCCACATTGGACTGGGCAAGCTGGGCGGAGACATTGCCCATGCCCGGCAATTTATCGAGCATACCGGTGATGCCGCCCATATTGTTCATTTGCTGGAGCTGATCGCGAAAGTCCTCCAGGTCAAACTTCTGGCCTTTTTTGACTTTGCGGGCGAGCTTCTCCGCCTTTTGCTTATCGACCTTCTGCTCGGCCTCCTCGATCAGCGACATGACATCGCCCATGCCCAAAATGCGCGATGCCAGGCGATCGGGGTGGAAAGGGTCTAATGCGGTGGTTTTCTCACCCACACCCAAAAACTTGATCGGCTTACCGGTGATGGAGCGCACCGACAGCGCCGCACCGCCGCGGGTATCGGCATCGACCTTGGTGAGAATCACGCCGGTTAGCGGCAGCGCTTCACCGAAAGCTTTGGCGGTGTTGGCCGCGTCCTGACCCGTCATGGCGTCGACCACAAACAGGGTTTCCACCGGCTTGACCGCCGCATGCAGGTCGGCGATTTCACGCATCATCACCTCGTCCACAGCGAGGCGACCAGCGGTATCGACAATCAACACATCGCTGAATTTCACCTTGGCGTGAGCGATAGCGCCTTCGACAATATCAATCGGTTTTTGCTCGGCTGTGGAGGGGAAGAAATCCGCCTCCACTTCAGTGGCGAGGGTTTCCAACTGCTTGATCGCCGCCGGGCGATACACATCGGCAGACACCACCGTGACCTTTTTCTTTTCGCGCTCTTTTAAGTGGCGCGCGAGCTTGGCGACCGAGGTGGTTTTACCCGCACCCTGCAAGCCCGCCACCAACACCACCGCCGGGGGCTGTGTCGCGAGGTTTAGGGACTCGTTGGCCGACCCCATCACCGACTCCAGTTCGGCCTGCACGATTTTCAAGAACGCCTGCCCGGGGCTCAAACTCGACAAAACCTCCTGGCCGAGGGCACGCTGCTTGACCGAATCGATGAAAGACTTCACCACCGGCAAGGCCACATCGGCTTCCAACAAGGCCATACGCACTTCGCGCAGGGTTTCCTGAATATTGTCTTCACTGAGGCGGGCTTTGCCGGAGATTCGGCGCAGGCTCTGGGACAAACGATCACTTAGGCTCTGGAACATCGTGTTCTCCATCGGGGGCTAGACTTGATTCTAGCAACACAAATCGGTAAAACGGGGGATTATACGCGACTTGGATCAATCTCCCAAACACATGCCTGCTGTAATCATCAGTCTTTTGACAGCGCTGCTGTACCTGGCCGCCACTGCATTGCAACTCATGCAAATTCGCAACCATAAACGCGGCATGAATCGCTCTGCGCTGGCGCTGGGCGTTGTCGCCCTGCCCCTGCACGCCATTGTGGCCTGGCGCGGTGTTTATCGGGGCGACAGCTTTGACTTTGGACTGTTTAAGGTTGCCGCCCTGCTACTGCTGTTGGTACACGCGATCTTCCTGTTGAATGTCCTGCGCCGTCCACTCCAGAGTCAACTGACAGTCATCTACCCACTGTGCGCACTGGCGGTGCTGATCACCGCTTTCGGGCCGGACTACAACTATCGCTCGCCAACGCAATCTTACGGCTTACTCGCCCATATCAGCCTGTCTCTGGCGGCCTACGCCGTGCTCACGCTGGCAGCGGTGCAGGCTATTCTGGTCGCCCTGCAGGATTACCGCCTCAGGCACCACCAGACGCGCGGGCTGGTGCAAACCCTGCCACCGCTGCAACTGATGGAAACCATGCTGATGGAGCTCATCGCGGTGGGCTTTATTTTGCTGACCATCGCCATATTTAGCGGCGCGCTTTTTATCGAGGACATGTTTGCCCAGCACCTGATCCACAAAACCACCCTGACAGTACTGGCCTGGATGCTGTTTGCAGTGCTGCTCTGGGGACATCACAAGCTGGGTTGGCGCTCACAACTGGCGGCAAAACTGACCCTGGCAGGCTTCCTGGCCCTGGTGCTGGCTTTTTTCGGCAGCAAACTGGTACTTGAGCTGATTCTTGCGCGATAAAAAACCCGTTTTCACCCTTGCCGAAAGGCGTTTTTTTCTTCAAGATATAAAATCAATCACTAATAAGGTAATCCCTGCTTGAACGAAGCACCGCTGGGTCTTTTACTTACTATTCTCTTCGGCCTGATTTTAGTCTCGGGCTTTTTCTCCAGCTCGGAAACCGGCATGATGTCCTTGAACCGTTATCGGTTGAAGCATCTGCTAAAGACGGGGCACAGCGGCGCCGAACGCGCTGAAAAACTGCTCAAACGCCCCGACCGCCTGATTGGCCTGATTCTCATTGGCAACAACCTGGTCAACATTCTCGCTTCTGCCATCGCCACCGTGGTCGCAATCAGGTTGTGGGGAGACGCGGGCATCGCCATTGCGACCGTCGCCCTGACTATCATCATCCTGATTTTTGCGGAAATCACCCCCAAAACCATCGCCGCGCTGCACCCCGAAAAAGTGGCCTTTCCCTTTTCCGTCGTGCTGCTGCCGCTGATGACCATTATGTATCCAGCGGTGGTGTTTATTAACGGCATCACCAACGCACTGCTGCGCCTGGCGGGTTTTAACCCCCATGCCGGCGCCGACGAACACGTCAGCGCCGAGGAGCTGCGGACCATCGTGACCGAGTCCGGCCAGCTTATCCCCAAGCGCCACCGCGGGATGCTGTTAAACATTCTGGATCTGGAAGAGGTCAGCGTCGATGATGTCATGATCGGTCGCAATGATATTTACGGCCTGGATCTCAGCGAGCCCGATGAAGTGCTGATGCGCCGAATTCAGAACTGCACCTACACCCGCCTGCCGGTGTACGAAGAAGATATCAACAACCTTCAGGGCATATTTCATATGCGCAGCCTGAGCCGCGTGCTGGACAAACACGGGCTCGATCGCGAAGCATTAAGACGCGAAATGGATACGCCGTATTTCATCCCTGAAAGCATAAGACTGCACACCCAGCTCATGCATTTTCAGCGTAAAAAGCAGCGTCTTGCCATCATCGTTGATGAATACGGTGAAGTGCTTGGCCTGCTTGCACTGGAGGATATTTTAGAGGAAATCGTCGGCGAGTTTACCTCCAACATGGACGCCCCCGATGATGACATCGTCCCCCACAGCGATGGCAGCTACCACGTCACTGGCAGCACCGGTATCCGCGATGTCAACAAAGCGCTGGACTGGGAGCTGCCCACGGACGGCCCCAAATCCATCAGCGGCCTGATACTTGAGCATTTGGAATCCTTTCCCGACGGCGCCGTGTGCATCGACATCAACGGCTACCACCTGGAAACCATCAGTTTTGCCGGCAACGCTATCAAAACGGTGCGCATTAACAACACGACGTCCAAATAAAAAAAACTTAAACTAACCGCAATAACCTGCTGTTTTTTTAAGTAAAACACTCCGACCAACCTTGCGGCAGCGATGAAGCGCCAAGCCATCGCCGCCGCGCCACGGGCTCGGTTGTTTACAACACACCACCGTCCTTGATACGGCGCTCGTTGGCCAGGGCGATGATTTTGCGTTTTTTGTCGTCGCCCAGCGTAAACCAATCGGTGATCTCATCCGCGGTGCGGTAACAGCCCACACACACATCATCCGGGTTTAAGACGCAAATACTGACACAGGGCGAGCGCACTTCCGATTCTGTCATAACTTACTCCGAACCCTGCTCTACCAGAGATTCATTAAAACGCCGGGCATTGCTGACATAATGCTGTGCGTTGACAGCCAACATTGCCTGCGTCTCGGCGTCCAGCGTTTTCACCACCTTGCCCGGTGAGCCCAGCACCATAGACCCATCGGGAATTTCAGTGCCCTCAGTAATCAGCGTATTGGCACCTATCAAACAGTTTTTACCAATTTTAGCGCCGTTTAAAATCACCGCGTTAATGCCAACCAAGGTGCCATCACCGATCTCACAACCGTGCAACATGGCCTGGTGCCCGACGGTGACGTTTTCGCCAACCTTCAACACCACCCCCGGATCGGTGTGCAGCACCGCGCCGTCTTGAATATTACTGCCCGCGCCGATAACAATCTGATCCTCATCACCGCGCAGCACACAGCTAAACCACACCGAGGTGTTTTCATGCAGAACCACATCGCCAATCACCGCCGCATTGGGCGCGATAAAGTGGCCACTGCCTTTTAAAATAACGCGTTTATCTTCTAGTTGATATTTCATTGTGCTTCCTTCACGGCTCCCTTTAAAAAAAGTCGTCACTCATCGTTAGCGCCATGCTCGCGGGCAAAATCAGGAATGGCGCGCACCACGGTGTAGGCGGGTTCTTCATAGGGGTGCGCCTGATACAGCGCCGCCACCACCTGGCGAACCACCGCATCCTCCACCACCATTTCCAGCCGGTACTCATTCACCACCTCTAACGCCCCGCGCTGTCCGATATGCGGGTTGCTGCCCGCGAGTGGACGAAACTGACCCTGCCCCAGGGTTTGCCAACAACAACTGTCGTAATTCCCGAAACGCCCTGCCCCCGCAGCAAATAACGCGGTTTTCAAAGAATCTACATGAGATTCTGGCACATAGACGACTAACTGGTACATGGGATACTGACTCCTTGTAAATCCTTCTGCCTCGCGGCCCCCTCGCCCTCTGCCAACGGCAGGGAGCGAAAATTAAACGCCCTCAGCCTGTCCGGCGTAAAAGGCTTCGGCAAACTCATCGAGGCGCTGCGCTTCAATCGCTTTGCGGATGCCCGCCATATGCTGCTGATAATAATGCAAATTATGTAAAGTGTTTAACTGTGAACCCAAAATTTCGTTACATTTGTCCAAGTGATGCAAGTAGGCGCGACTGAAGTTCTTGCAGGTATAACAAGCGCAGTTTTCATCCACGGGTAATGTGCTGGTTTTATGGCGGGCGTTACGCAGTTTCAGCGGCCCTTTTGAGGTGAACAAATGCCCGTTGCGCGCGTTGCGGGTGGGCATCACGCAATCAAACATATCAATGCCCTGTTTTACCGCCTCAAGTAAATCCGCCGGTGTACCAACGCCCATTAAGTAGCGAGGCTTGTCGGCGGGCATCAGCGGGCATAGCCCCTGCAACACGCGCAGCATGTCTTCCTTTGGTTCGCCCACCGAGAGACCGCCAATGGCGTAGCCGTCAAAGCCGATATCCACCAGACCCGCCAGGGACTCTGCACGCAGATCCTCGTACATACCCCCTTGCACTATGCCAAACAGAGCCGAAGGATTATCGCCGTGCGCATCTTTGGAACGTTTTCCCCAGCGCAGCGAAAGCGCCATGGAATCGCGCGCTTCCTCGCGTGTAGCGGGATAGGGTGTGCACTCGTCAAAGCACATCACCACGTCGGCACCTAGATCGCGCTGAATCTGCATTGAGGTTTCCGGATCCAAAAATACTTTGGCGCCGTCCACTGGCGAGCGAAACTGAACACCCTGCTCACTGATTTTACGCATATCCCCAAGGCTGAATACCTGAAAGCCACCGGAGTCGGTGAGAATGGGGCCATCCCAGCCCATAAAGTCGTGTAAATCGCCGTGCTGGCGCACGATATCGGTACCTGGGCGCAGCCACAGGTGAAAGGTATTGCCCAAAATAATCTGCGCGCCAAGGGCTTTGATATCCCGCGGCAACATGCCCTTTACCGTACCGTAGGTGCCTACAGGCATAAATGCGGGCGTATCGACCACACCCCGCGGAAATGTCAAACGGGCGCGTCTGGCAGCGCCATCATTGCCCAGGCGTTCAAATTGCATGGCGCAACTGCGACTCATGGTAGTTCCTTAACATTGGGATTACGGGTGATAAACATGGCATCGCCGTAGCTAAAAAAACGGTAGCGCTGGGCAACGGCGCTCTCATAGGCATTCAGTATCGCTTCACGCCCGGCAAAGGCGCTCACTAACATCAGCAGCGT
>PDSN01000171.1 GCA_002748505.1 Gammaproteobacteria bacterium
AACTCATTGCACGCCAACAAGTCCCGCAACGGCATCAACCACATCGGCCACGGTGCGCACGGATTTAAATTCATCCGGGTCAATTTTTTGGCCGGTGATTTTACGCAGCTCTACCACCATATCTACCGCATCGATGCTGTCCACATCCAAGTCGTCGTAGAGGTTTGCCTGCAGGGTGATGTCGGCGGGGTCAACCTCGAACAGATCCACCAGCAAATTGCTGAGGACAGAAAAAATTTCCTCTCGTGAATTCATTTGGACGCTCCTCTACGCTTTGCCTTCGCTGCGCACAAAGTTGGCCAGACTTGCCACCGAACGGAAGTGCTCGCGGGTATTTTCATCTTCGGCATTGAGTTTTACCCCAAAGGCTTGCGTAAGCGCCATGCCCAGCTCCAAGGCATCGATGGAATCAAGCCCCAGCCCCTCATCAAACAAAGGCTCATCGGTTTGGATGTCATCCGGGGTGATGTCTTCTAAATCCAGTGCCGAAATAATCAATTCTTTAATCTGCTGCTCTAGTTGGCTCATCTTGGTTCTCGCTGCTGAAATAGTCTTGCCAGTACTGCGTCACGGCGCGGGCGCTATCGTACTCCAACCGCGTATTATCGCAAGGATTGAGCCAAAAGTGTGCTCTTTTTGGCGGAATTTGATACCAGGGTTCACCTCTGGCCAGGGTTGGCGGCTCACATTTGATGGTCACCAGGGTCAAGGGACACCGGGCTTTTAGCCAAACATGAGCCGCACCACGGTGAAATTTCAGCGGTTTGCCGCGCACCGTGCGTGTGCCTTCTGGGAAAATAATTAAATTCGCTCCGGACTTGATCTGCGCCACACAGTCGTCAATCAAACGCTCACCGGTGTCGTTACACACAAAACCCGACCAGCGCACCGGCCCGCGGGTAAAGATGTTTTGGAATAAGCCTGCGCGCACGATACAGGAAGCATTGGGGGTGTACGCCATAAGCAGCACCACATCAATCAGGGAGGGATGGTTGGCCACAATCAACTGTCCCTTGCGCTCCAGCAATTCCCGCCGATGAATTTCGTGGCCGATAGGGCCCAGCGCACTTAGCGTATACGCGAATGCTCGAAAACACAGGCGCACCGCAAAACGGCAGGCACGAACACCGCGCTCCCGCGAGCCAGCGAATAAGTGCACAATTGGAAAAACCAAAAAACCCAGGATCAGGCCACCAACGCCAAACAACACGAAACAAAAACCCGTGGCAAGCAGGCGCCGAATATAATCGAGTTTTGCTAACACCGGCGCAACACCCAACTGCACTGCACCTCACTCACTTGCACCGCTTCGCAGTTGTTAAGCAATACTGACAGCAGCGCCTGACGATTATGCGCGGCATCCGGTGTGGCCTGTTGTTGCGCTACGTCTATGGTCAGACGCACTTTGCAAGCAGGGTTTGGGCCACTGTGCACACGCAAAGCCAGGGCAAACGGCTGCTCGGGGCTGCTCATAAACGGCCCATAAAACTCGGGAAACGGCGCTTCGTAAAACACCACCGTCACCGCCCGCGCACCCTCGGCAAGCAGGCCCGCCGCTTCGAGCAAAGCCGGCACAGGGGACTGCTCAAGCGGTGCAAGTGCTAGCATTTGCTGGCGCAGATCACGCTGCATTGACCACATGCCGGCGCAGGCATTGTGTACCGATAAACTGAACGCCGTGGGCGATAAGGGCTGGTTATTGGCAATGGCTTCCAGCAATTCCTGGGTACGAGCCAACTCGCCCATGCCAGAACTAAAAATCACCGGAATCTGTTCGCCCTCCTCGCTGCAATCGCCAAGCACCTGAAACACCACCCGCGCCAGCGCACTCAGACGCCTACGCTTCAGCGCGGGCACCCAGCTAAGATCGGGCTTTTGTGGCGCATGGCATTGCAAATGCTGGCCATCGAACCGCCAATAATCGACCTTTTCGCCCTGCTGCCAAGCGCTCCAGCGCGACACCCCCAGCTCAAGTCCTGTCACTGACAACCCCTGTGAAAAAACGCGTATGATGCCTTACGCGAAAAAATTAGCAACTGATTATCGCGCCCAACAGTACACGGTTGTTATTTTAGCGAAGATTTGCCACAGTAAATGCCATCAGCAACACCTGGGTATCCCGCCTTGCCAAGCGTTTATCTTCACACCCCGCCAAGCGCCATTCGCCGACGCGCCAAGCAATCGAAGATTGCGCGGACGATGCTCAACGAAGCCCTGGCAAAAAGGTGTATTGCCGTTGATGCCGACATGCTTAACAGGCCGGGACAGGCCATCAAGCAGTGGTTGCAAAGCGCACACGGACTGTTTTTATCCATCAGCCACTGCCGCACAGCCATCGCCGTCGCCCTGAGCGAAAAGCCCATCGGCATCGACTGCGAATGCGCTTACCGACCAAGACCGTGGCAGGCGGGCATTAAAGCCACAGCAAGCGACGACTTACTTTACGGCCTTGCCCATATCCATAAGACAGAGGTCAACAAACACGAAGACTGGCAGGGCTGGCAGTGTGTTATCGACGATACGGTCATCAGCCTTTGCGCCTGGCGGCAACACCTGGCGCCCCGTTTACATTGGCGCGGGGGTGAGGAGCTTAGTTGGCAGCGGGTGGGGATCACTATGCCAGCTAATTTTTCGCGCTAGCGGTCACGGTGCAGGCCCCTCAGCGCCTGCTGTTACCACATCAAATCATCGGGAATTTCATAGTCCTTGTACCAGTCCTGCTCCTGCGCGCTGAGACCACCGTCTTTGCCGGCCTCGGCGCTGATAATAACCCGCGAGGCATCGCGCTCGGCGATTTTATCGGCAATGGGACGCGGCACGACCTCGTATTGATCGCCCTGTTTCACAATCGCCAAACGCCCCGAAGATAACTGCTGTTGCTCAAGCTTGTTCACATACAATTTTTTCACCCTGGTACCGTCGGTAAAGTTAAAACCCACGTCGCCGCTGCCCTTTGCCAGGCAGTGCTGTGCAATAAGCTGTTTTATTTGCGCATTGATCTGCGCGCCTGTCCACTTTGGCCTGCTTGCGCCTGGCCTTATCGTGCTCTTTAGCTGCCTTGGCATCGCCAAGTCCTGCGGCTAAAAGTTGATCCTGCAAGGAACCTGCCACGTTCAGCTCTCCAGTGTTGCCATGGTTTTGCCGTGCGCCATCGGACGGTCGTCATCGTCCACACACACAAACACCAGTTCGTTAATCTCAATAATCACCTTGCGCGAAAACTTGAGTCGCGCCTCCGCCCGAAGTGTAATCGAGGTGCGCCCCACTTTCAGGGTTTGCAGGCCAAATTCGACAATATCGCCCTGCTTGGCTCCAGCGACAAAGTTAATTTCCGACATGTATTTGGTAACCACGCTGGTGGTGCCAAGCTGACAGGAGGCGTAAATCCAGCACTCCTCGTCCAGCCACGCCAGTAAACGCCCACCAAAAAGATTGTTGTGCGCGTTGAGATCCGGCGGCTTAACCATTTGACGACTGTAGTATTTCATCGCTGACTCCACAAAGACGGTTTCACAAAAACAACTCCACAAAAAAGCCGCTAGTTTAGCGGCTTTAGAAATGATAGGCGAGTTTACCTCAACCGCACTTTGAATCACCACAGTTCAGGCAGGTCATACAACCATCCATAAGGATTTTGGCCTTGGTGCTGCATTTGCTGCAAAGCTGCGCGCCCTCGGGGAACGGGTTGTCGGCTTTGCCAGTGGCGGCTTTACCCTCAAATTCCGCGCGTTTTTCATCGAGGATTCTCTGCTGGTGTTCGCTGATTTTTTCGTCTTCGATCAAGCCAATTTTCTTGAGGTGATCTTCCAACGCCTCACCAATTTCCGCCACCAGAGAAGGCATGAACTTACCGCCTTTTTTGAAGTAACCGCCCTGCGGGTCAAACACCGCTTTCAGCTCTTCGACTAAGAAGGTGCAATCACCGCCCTTGCGAAATACCGCCGAGATCACTCGAGTCAGGGCCACAATCCACTGGAATTGATCCATGTTTTTTGAGTTGATAAAAATCTCAAACGGTTGGCGCTGCTCGTGATCTGTACCCGGGTTTAGCACGATATCATTGATGGTGATGTACAAGGCGTGATCTGACAAAGGCGTTTTTACCTTGTAGGTCGAGCCCTGCAACTCCTCTGGGCGCGACACGCTTTCATCCATCTTCTCAATGGCGCGCTTCAAGTCTTCTTTGGGAAGATTGTCATTTGCCGGCGCCGCCTTTTCTGGCGATAACACCTCATAACCCACTATTTTGCTACTTAATTTAACTGCCACTTTTCTATCCTCTTAAAATTTGCCGTAGTAGCCTTCTTTTAAGGCATCAAACAGGTTGGCGGCGGTGTGAGTTTCGCCATCGTA
>PDSN01000173.1 GCA_002748505.1 Gammaproteobacteria bacterium
CCCGTACACCGGTGTTGGTGCCGTTTTTGGGAAAAACCAGTGTTTCCTAACCCGGATATTTCACCAGTAATTGGAGTTTTCGGGAAAACTCGCACTCCTAAAGCTAACACACTCTACACAGCAGCTGCGCGGTAAGCGCCTGGAGGGGCGTTCGAGGCCATGGATGGCCGAGACGAGCTTACAGGGATGTACTTGTAGCGTCCCCGCAAGGTGCTTGCCACGCGGCTGCCGGGCGCGAAACCAAATGTGAAAACGGATTTACACGATATTAAAGGGAAAAGGAAAAGAAAGGAGGACGTCGGTATTTACGGCATAACTCATTGATATTATCTAACAATATAAGGATGTGGCCGTACTGGTGAATTATCCGGATTAAAAGTTATCCATAAAAAAAGCGGCCTAAGCCGCTTTTTTTATGGGTGGAGAAAAGCCTGTTTTAAGAGGCCTTAACTTCCTCAATTTGCACCGCCGCGATGCGAGCGCCGTCTTCCGCTTTTTTCTGGAATTCGACAATCTGGTCAAAATTCATATAGCGGTAGATTTCCGCCGACATCGCGTCAAGACTCTTGGCGTATTGCATATATTCCTCGGGCGTGGGCAGCTTGCCTAAAATGGCGCCGACCGCCGCAAGCTCTGCGGAGGTTAAATACACGTTTGCGCCATCGCCCAAGCGGTTGGGGAAGTTACGGGTAGATGTGGACAGTACGGTGGAGTTTGCCGCTACCCGCGCCTGGTTACCCATGCACAGGGAGCAACCCGGCATTTCCGTACGTGCCCCCGCTGAGCCAAAGATGTTGTAATAACCCTCTTCCATAAGCAAGTGCTCATCCATCTTAGTGGGCGGGGCAATCCACATACGGGTGGAGATACCACCCTTGTGCTGTTGCAGCAATTTACCCGCGGCGCGGAAGTGGCCTATGTTGGTCATACAGCTACCGATAAACACTTCGTCCACTTTGTCGCCGGCCACCTCTGACAGAAGTTTGGCATCGTCCGGGTCATTCGGGCAGCACACGACCGGCTCAGTAATATCGGCCAGGTCGATCTCGATCACTGCGGCGTACTCGGCGTCTTCGTCGGCTTTCATCAGGCTTGGGTTGGCCAGCCATTCTTCCATCTTGCGCGCGCGGCGCTCGATAGTGCGGGCATCGCCGTAGCCATCGGCAACCATCGAGCGCAGCAGCACGATGTTAGAGCGCAGGTATTCAGCCACAGACTCTTCGCTCAGCTCAATGGTGCAACCGGCGGCGGAGCGTTCGGCGGAGGCGTCGGATAATTCAAAGGCCTGTTCGGCGGTCAGGTTACCCAGGCCTTCAATTTCCAGAATACGGCCGGAGAAGATGTTCTTCTTGCCCTTTTTCGCCACGGTGAGCAAACCTTGCTTGATGGCGTAGTAGGGAATGGCGTGTACCAGATCGCGCAGGGTGATGCCCGGCTGCATTTCGCCTTTAAAACGCACCAGTACCGACTCCGGCATATCCAGAGGCATAACGCCAGTGGCCGCAGCGAAGGCCACCAGGCCAGAACCCGCTGGGAAAGAAATACCCATGGGGAAACGGGTGTGGGAATCACCGCCGGTGCCCACGGTGTCGGGCAGCAGCATACGGTTCAACCAACTGTGAATGATGCCATCACCGGGGCGCAAGGATACACCGCCACGGTTCATAATAAAGTCTGGCAGGTTGTGCTGGGTGTCGATATCCACGGGCTTGGGATAGGCTGCCGTGTGACAGAAGGATTGCATGGTCAGATCCGCCGAGAAGCCGAGACAGGCCAGGTCTTTCAGCTCATCGCGGGTCATGGGGCCGGTGGTATCCTGTGAACCCACGGTAGTCATGTGTGGCTCGCAGTAGGTGCCGGGGCGAATGCCGTCAACGCCGCAGGCGCGCCCCACCATTTTTTGCGCCAGAGTAAAGCCCTTGTCAGACGCTTCGGGCGCTTCCGGTACACGAAACAAGGTGGAGGGCTCAAGACCCAGCGCTGCGCGCGCGCGTGCAGTGAGGCCGCGGCCAATAATCAGGTTGATACGTCCGCCGGCGCGCACTTCGTCCAACAATACGTCGGATTTCAATTCAAATTCGGATAGAACATCGCCAGACTCGGACAAAATCTTGCCATCATAGGGGCGAATCTCGATGACGTCGCCCATATTGAGCGCATCAACGGGAGCTTCAAATACCAGCGCGCCTGCGTCTTCCATGGTGTTGTAGAAAATCGGTGCAACTTTGCCACCGATACAGATGCCGCCGCCCTTTTTGTTGGGCACGCCGTCCATATCATCACCGAAGAACCACAGCACCGAGTTGGTGGCAGACTTACGTGAAGAACCTGTGCCCACAACATCGCCGACGAAAGCCACCGGCAGCCCCTTGG
>PDSN01000168.1 GCA_002748505.1 Gammaproteobacteria bacterium
GCCGAAGACTGGCAGGCGGTTATAGCGAAATTCAAAGCCCTGGTGGATTTCCCGCAGGACCCCTTCGAACAATTGCGCCTCGCCATTGAAGCGGTGTTTTTGTCCTGGCACACTCCCCGCGCCAACGTGTATCGGGAGATGAACAACATCCCGGAGAGCATGGGCACGGCGGTGAATGTACAAGCCATGGTATTTGGTAATTTCGGTGATGACTCTGGCTCGGGCGTCGCGTTTACCCGCAATCCCTCCACGGGTGAGCACGTGTTTTTTGGCGAGTATTTGTTTAACGCCGCCGGTGAAGATGTGGTAGCGGGTATTCGCACCCCAGAGCCTATCGATGCCCTCAAAGAGAGAATGCCCGAGGTGTATCAACAGCTGTTTGACACCCAGCTATTACTGGAAAAGCACTACCGCGATATGCAGGACATTGAGTTCACCGTGCAAGAGGGTCGTTTTTATATGCTACAGACCCGGTCCGGCAAACGCACCGGACGCGCGGCGATTAAAATTGCCGTAGATATGGTCAGCGAAGGCCTAATTTCGGAAAAAGAGGCCCTGTTGCGCGTGTCACCCGAACACGTCGAAGCGCTGCTTCACCCGATGATTGACCCCAAAGCCAAAACAGAAATCATAGCCAAAGGCTTACCCGCAAGCCCTGGCGGTGCCACCGGAAAAATTGTGTTTTCCGCCGACGAAGCCGTGCAAACCGAAGCGGCCGGTCACAAGGTTATACTGGTTCGCCGCGAAACCACACCTGAAGACATTCACGGCATGAAAGTGGCCGAGGGTATTTTAACCGAGCTGGGCGGCATGACCTCCCACGCAGCCGTGGTCGCACGCGGCATGGGTGTCTGTGCCATCACCGGCTGCGGCGATTTAAGCATAGACCACAATGCAGGCACAGTCACCACCACCGCCGGCCTGGTATTGCAACGTGGCGAGGTGATTACCTTAGATGGCACTGCGGGTGAGGTCATGCTGGGCGATATTGCCAAAGTTGAAGCCAGCGCATCGGAGGATTTTAAGGTGATGCTTAACTGGGCGGATAAATACCGCCGCTTGAAAGTACGCGCCAATGCCGAGACGCCAGAAGATGCCCGCAAGGCACGGGAACTGGGTGCAGAGGGCATTGGTTTGTGCCGCACCGAACACATGTTTTTTGAAGCCGGACGCATCCAGTATATGCGCGGTATGATTCTCGCGGACAACGACGACGAACGCGCCACCTATTTAGAGAAACTACTCACCTTCCAACAGCAGGACATGCTGGAGTTGTTTGAGGTGATGAAGGGCCTGCCCGTTACCATCCGCTTGCTCGACCCGCCCCTGCACGAGTTTTTACCCCACACCGAAGAAGACATCGTCGCCCTGGCAGCACAAATCGGCAAAAGCCCCGACAGCATTCGCGAAGCCGCCGCGCAGCTAAGCGAAATTAACCCCATGCTGGGTTTCCGCGGCTGTCGTCTCTCGGTGGTTTACCCACAAATCACCGAAATGCAGATTAAAGCCATTATCGGCGCAGCTATCGATGCGGCCAAACGCGGTTTAAACCCCTTCCCGGAAATCATGATTCCACTGGTGGTTAACGTGCGTGAAATTCGTTTGATTACAGAAATAGCCGAACGCACTATTCACGATATGCTGGCCAAACATTCGGTATCTGTGCGCTACAAGATTGGCACGATGATGGAAACACCGCGCGCCTGCCTCGGTGCAAGGCGTCTCGCAACCAGCGTGGAATTTATGAGCTTTGGCACCAACGATTTAACGCAGATGACCTACGGCTTTTCCCGCGATGATGCCGCGCGTTTTATTCCTACGTACTTAAGCAAAAACCTGATTGAAAGCGACCCCTTTGTTTCCCTGGACACCCGCGCGGTGGGTCGGCTGATGAAAATGGCGATCAGCGAATCACGCGAGGAGAAAAAAGGCATTAAATACGGCATCTGCGGTGAGCACGGCGGCGACCCCAGCTCGATCCGCTTCTGTCACGAGCTGGGTCTCGAATACGTCTCCTGCAGCCCCTATCGCGTTCCCGTTGCCCGCATCGCCGCTGCCCAGGCGAACGTGATGGCGAATAAATAGGGCAAAACGCCGGTTTTTGCAGATCCCGCGCGTGGTCGCGGGAATGCACTGCAAAAATCGGCGGCTTAAGCTATGGCTCAACCCGCCGCCGGAATAATACTCAACTCCACCCGGCGATTTGCGGCGCGGCCTGCTTCGCTGCTGTTGTCGGCAACAGGTCTGGTCAGGCCAAAACCTTCAACGGATAAGCGCGCGCGGTCGACGCCATTGGCGGCCAGGTAGTCAGCCACGCTGTTGGCCCGGTTTTCTGACAAGGTCTG
>PDSN01000169.1 GCA_002748505.1 Gammaproteobacteria bacterium
CGCATGGACGCGCCGAATAAAAATGACTTCGAATCTTGCCCAAAATCATTCAAATCGTAGCTACCGCTACGCTGTTCATGATGTTTGAACAACCTTCTTTGTCCTTTTTCCCGAAAATTCCATTTACTGGTGAAATATCCGGGTTAGCGCTGACGGATAGTTTTAACGAGGCGCTATCAAGGCGTGGTAGAATGTGGTCTTTTATCGGCGGCTTATGGATATGAGCGCATTAGCGGCAAAAGAAATACAGCGGCGCAACTACTTAGAAGCAATGGGGGTTGTCAGCCATGTATCGCGTGTGCCCCTGCCAGGCGCTGCGCCCACGCGAAAACTACTTAAAATCGAGCATGCCAAGCCAGTTGCCGATGCGCAGCTAAGGCCAGTCAAACCACCTGAGAACAAATCACCTGAGGCAGCGGTTGCAGCGCCCATGGAGATTGAGCTCGATACGCCCAAACCCCGTGCTAGACCGGCACACCGGGCGAAACCCCAACCGGCCCCAGCGCCACAGGCCGCGCCCTTTAGCATGCTGCTGGCAGTGGCCGGGGATACCCTGTGGCTTGAGGAAATACCTCATCGCAGTGTGAATCGGCATTACACGGCTTTGGTCAGCGCTATGATTGCAGCGCTGTCGCTGCCGGCTCCGCGTTGGCTGGAGTTTGACTGGCCCATGCACAACAACGTGCAACTGGGCCTGGATGAGCAGGCCGCAAGGCAAATGCTGGATGGCTATTTGAGCAGGCAGTGGTCGCAGTTACCCTGCCAGCGCCTGGTGATACTGGGCGAAAAAACCCGGGCGCGCTTAAGCGGTATGCAGTTGCCGGAGCATGTGCTGCTCACCCAAAGTGCCTGGGATATGCTAAGTACGCCTGCGTTAAAACCTATCGCCTGGCAAGAGCTGCAAACGCTGCGGTGATACGTTTAGCGACGCCTCGCGATATGGATGCCGTGTTCGCGCTCGATCATGAGCCAGGCGGCAACGGTTGGTCAAGGGAGCAGTTCTTAAGTGCCTGTCAGGGGCACAACAATGAGCGGGCTTTGCTTTTGTTTGTGCAGGGCGAACCCATTGGGTTTTTGGTGTACCAGACGGTGCTGGATGAAGCCGAAGTGCTCAATGTCGTAGTGGCGAAATCCGTACGTGGTCGGGGCAATGGGCGGCGTCTACTCGATGATCTGTGTGTGCGTCTGCGCAAGCAGGGCGTAAAACGGCTTTTTTTGGAAGTGCGTATTGGCAATGTGGCAGCGATTAGTCCGTATCGGGCAGTCGGCTTTGTTCGCATTGGGCTTCGCAAAAACTATTACCGCTCTGGGTCAGGGCGAGAGGATGCCCTGATGCTTGCGCTAGAGCTTATTTGAACACTACTGAAAGATATAAGGCTTAAAAACCATGAACATTGTTGAGACGGATGACTGGCTGATGGCGTTGCCAGTTGAATGGCGGGCGGAGCAGGAGGAGGACAGCATAATCATCAGCGATGAAGACGGCGTGGGTTGTATCGAGATTTCAGCGCTATACAAAGACCAGGGGACTGGGGATTTTAGCGCACAGGAGATCAAGGAATTACTCGATCATAGCGATATCACCGCATCCGAGCAGGCATCACTCGGGGACTTTTCGGGCTGGTATGGACAAGGTCAGGAAGACGATGTGGCCATTCGTCAGTGGGCGGTGGCCAGTGCCAATGTTTTGTTGTTTATCACCTACAGCTGCGACGACGAGCACCGCGGTTTAGACGATGCGGCGGTGGATGAGCTGCTATCAACCCTGCTGCTTAAGCGCGGCTGACAGACTTACATCCACAGTAGCGGCGCGAGAACCAGCGCGCCTGGCAGTAGTAACAGTGCCAGGCCTATTGGGTGCAGACTCCACAGCAGGCGCACTAGCACCGTAGCAAGATCGGTGTTGGGGATAGCGTTCAGGGCTCTGCGGCGCGCGGCGTTGAATTGAGCCTTACGCAGATTGGGTAAGTAGGGGTGGCCTAAAAACACCACAATATCCTCAGCCATAATAAAAGGCCCCCAACGTGTAAGTTGGTCTGATTTGCAGATGTTATAGGACTGATAAGGGCTGATTAGCACGACGGTATTTCGATACATACCCATATTGCCGCTGTTGCTGTCCCGATACCACCAAAGCGCGACCCCGGCTGCGACCAGGAGCGTAAACAGGCTGAAGCGTGCCTCGGGCAGCACGGCGAAAGACAGCATCAAGATCACTGTCGCGCCGATAGTGTAATACGCCAGCATACGGCTGAGCGTTTTGCGTCTATGGGGCGCTGTGCCCAGCCAGTACGCTTTGGGCGGTACCATTTCCACCGGAGGCGCGCCGGTTGTGGATACAACG
>PDSN01000162.1 GCA_002748505.1 Gammaproteobacteria bacterium
GCGGTGTGGCGCGGATTGATGCGGAGTTGGCGGAGGATTTTAATGCAGCCACGGCAGCGCGGATGGCGGCTGAGGCTGATCCGGCGTTGAATGAGGTATTGGCAACAGCGGAAAACCTGCAAAAACTGAACCGCATTAAACTCAGGTATCAGAAGCGAGTCAAGGCATTGGCAGGGTCAAGCGCCAAGCGGGAGACCTTCGAGCTGGCGAAACAGGTCGCGGAGACGGCAGCGGATGAGTGGCGGCGATTAAAGAATGCGAAGTTGGCCAGTGATGCGCGAGAGCAACAATATCCGAAGCTGGCGCGATGGTTTCAACAGCTACCCACTGGGGCACAGCAGATTTTCCGTGAGGCACGGGATCTATATGAGCTGCGCTTTAATGAGACGCAGGCTGCATTGGAAGCGAGCATTGAAAAGGCTGAGCTGGCAGAGGGGCAGAAAAAAGGCTTGTTGCAGCGCCTTCGGGCGGATTTTGAGGCGGCGCGGGTGGCCGGGGTGTATTTTCCGTTATTCCGGCAGGGTGAGTATTTTGTGTTTGGCGAACGGGCGCGGGAGTTTCCGGCGGGTCGAACGCAGTACCGCAGAAATACTAACGCCATTCAGATTGATGAGCAGGTGAATAGAAGTACCGGC
This sequence comes from Gammaproteobacteria bacterium, assembly GCA_002748505.1. Lineage (GTDB taxonomy): Bacteria > Pseudomonadota > Gammaproteobacteria > Pseudomonadales > Halieaceae. The sequence goes on from PDSN01000162.1 coordinate 636, forward strand.
GAGCTGCGTTATGTGATCCGGCAGGATGGGCGTGAGTTTACGTCGTTGGCAGCGGCACAGCAGGCCGCCAGTACCTGGGCTTCTTATGAGAATGCGATGGCTTCGCTGAATTCCCGTTCTGATCTGGTGGGCAAAGATTTGGTGCCGGTGGAAGTCGAAGGTGGCTGGATTCTGGAAGATAATCCGGTGGAAAAGGTGTTTTCGATGGTCGGCACAGCCCGGGAGGCTGAACAGTTAAAGGCTGACTGGGAACAACAGGGTTATCAGCATGTTAGGCATGGGCGTAAGTCGGAGCAGAAAACGCAGGATGATCTGGCACAGGTATCGGCCTTTGCACAGCTTCTGAAGGAAATGGAGCAGTCCGGGCAAGGTGTGAGTGATGAGGTGTATCAGGCTTATCTGGCGATTCTGCCGGATCTGTCGATGCGCAAGCATCATATTCACCGCAAGGGCACGGCAGGTTACGCTGAGGATGCTTTGCAGGCGTTCAGTCATTCGATGATGCATCAGGCGCACCAGATCAGCAAGCTGGAGGCGCGGGATGATCTCAAGCAGGTGTTGGAAGATGTCGAGGTACAGGTAAACGCCGCACCGGATAGTCAGGCTTTACTGGCCGGGAATGTGCGTGAGGAGCTGAAGAAACGGCATAACTGGGTGATGAATCCGACGAATGCACAGTGGACGAACTGGACGAGTTCATTCGGGTTCTTTATGTATCTAGGCGTAAGTCCGGCGGCAGCTTTGGTGAATCTGACGCAGACTGCTGTGGTGGCCTATCCGACACTAGCGGCGGAGTTTGGTTGGGCTAAGGCGAGCAAGGCACTGGCACGGGCGGCCAGCCAGTTAAATATGCACGAGACGTTTCTGGGGGATGATGCGATTGGCCGGGTGGCGTTGACAGCGGATGAGCGCACGGCGTTTGCCGATTGGCATGATGCCGGGGTGATTGATAAATCGATGGCACACATGCTGGCGGGGATTGGTGATAGTGACTCGTTGCAAAATTCACCGACGTATCAGAAGTGGATGGGTCGGACGGCGCATCTTTTCCACAAGGCTGAGATTGTGAACCGTGAGGTCACTTTGCTGGCGGGCTATCGGTTGGCGCGGACTGCGGGTAAGTCGCATGAGGTGGCGGTCAAGATGGCGGCGGATATGACTTGGAGCAGTCAGTTTGATTATTCCAATGCGAATCGGGCCGGGTTTATGCAAAGTAATGCGGCCAAGCTGTTATTGATGTTTAAGTCGTATTCGCAGCACATGATTTATTTTATGTTGAAGAATGCGGCGGACTGGGGTAAAGGCCGCGAGGCAAAGAAAGCCCGCGCCCGGTTGTTGGGTATGCTGGGCGTGACGCTGGCAATGGGCGGGGTGTCGGCCTTGCCGGTGGGTCTGGTCGGCCTGGCTACCGGCGCGGCTTATTCACAGCAGCGGTTTGGCACGAAGAAGACGCTGGTCGGCTTGTCGGCGATGGGCGGGCTGGTGCTGATGGCTTCGCTGATGTGGGATGATGATGAGCCGTTTGACTGGGAAACCGAGACACGGGCGGCGTTGCGTGCGATGGGCGGTGATGGGCTGGAGGCTTTGGTGTTTCGTGGTGCGTTAAACGCAGTAACCGGGGTGAATGTTTCCAGCCGGATCAGTCTGGATGATCTGGTGTGGCGTGATTCGGATCGGGAGCTGG
>PDSN01000132.1 GCA_002748505.1 Gammaproteobacteria bacterium
TCGTTCTGAGCCTGGTAGTCGCTGGCGTCGATCAGGCCGTGCTCTACCACAAATTCGCCCCAGGCGTAATCGCTATCGCCGTTCAGTAAGGTGTTGTCCAAGTCAAAAAGCGCCAGTGTCATCGTGAGTCCTCATCAGGGGTTGGAGATGTTAGCGCGCGCAAAACCGCAAGTAAATTGCCGCTAAGCGCGAAAGTGTGGAACAATAGCCCTAACGAAGTTACAAGGTGTGATAGCCGAAATGATAGATAAAGACGGATATCGGGCCAATGTAGGGATTATCCTTGCCAACGATGCGGGGCAGTTGTTGTGGGCGCGGCGTGTGGGCGGGCAGGATGCCTGGCAGTTTCCACAAGGTGGCATCAACGCCGATGAGACCCCTGAGCAGGCGCTGTATCGCGAGCTGGGTGAGGAGGTTGGGCTTAACAAGTCCGATGTGCAGTTGCTGGCATCAACCCAGGGCTGGCTGCGCTATCGTCTTCCCAAGCGCTATGTGCGTTGGGGGCAGGATCCACTCTGTATTGGCCAGAAGCAAAAGTGGTTTTTGCTGCGTCTGTTAGCGCAGGATGAGGCGGTGAACCTAAATCCCGGTCACGAAGCTCGCCCCGAGTTTGACCATTGGGAGTGGGTGAGTTATTGGTACCCGCTGGGCAAAGTGGTCGCGTTTAAGCGCGAGGTCTACCGCCGGGCACTGAAGGAACTGGCCTCTCCGCTGGGGCGTTTTGTCGATGAGCAGGCGCGCTTGCGCCCCTGAATCTGACGAGGCAAAACATGCTGGAAGTGTTACGCAGTATTGTGCAGGAGGTCAACAGCGCTGAAGACCAGGCTCAGGCGCTTGCGATCATTGTGCGCCGCATTCGCGATGCCATGGGTACCGAAGTGTGCAGCGTGTACATGCGCGATACCGACACGCAGCGCTACGTGTTTCAGGCCACCCAGGGTTTGAACGCGGAGTTGGTCGGCAATTTCAGTTTTGCCGAGGGCGAGGGCCTGGTGGGAATGGTGGCCGAGCGTGAAGAGCCGGTAAATCTGGAAGACGCGGCAAAGCACCCCAATTTTAAGTTTGTCGAAGGCGTGGGCGAAGAGCGTTACCGCGCGTTTTTGGGTGTGCCGATTGTACACCAGCGCCAGGTGTTGGGCGTGCTGGTGGTGCAGCAGGCTTGCCAGCGCAGGTTTGATGAAAGCGAAGAAGCGTTTTTAATTACCATGTCGGCGCAGCTCGCCAGCATTATCGCCGTTACCCGCGTCGCTACACCTTCCCGCGGCAGGCCGGTGACTGAGCGTTTAAGCGGTATCCCCGGGGCGCCGGGTATTGCTATTGGCTGCCCGATGGTGATGTTGCCCCGGGCGGATTTATTCGCCGTGCCCCAGCGCAACGCGCAGAGCAAGCTTACGGAAATGCGCGCCTTTCGCCGCGCCCTTGGACGGGTGCGGGAAGATATCGAATCCGTCTCCGCCAATCTGCGCGGTAAGTTGAACGCCGAGGATCACGCCCTGTTTGATGTCTATTTGGGCATTCTGGATGATTCCAGCATTGGCAAGGAGGTCGCCGGTCTCATCTCTCAGGGGCAGTGGGCTCAGGGCGCGCTCAGTGAGGTGATGATTCGCCATATTCGACACTTTGAGGCGATGGAACACAGTTATCTGCAAGAGCGCGCGGTGGATGTAAAAGACCTGGGCGAGCGGATGCTCAGTTACTTGCAGCAGGACGACCCAAAGCGTTTGGAGTTTCCCGACAATGCTATTTTAGTGGGCGAGGAGTTGACCGCATCCATGCTCGGTGAGATCCCGGTGGCAAAGCTGGCGGGCATGATTTCCGTAAAAGGTTCGGGTAATTCGCATCTTGCCATTATGGCGCGGGCCATGGGCGTGCCCACGGTAATGGGCGTGGAGGGCTTGTCGTTCAAGCGTCTGTCTCGCGAGGCTTCATTGATCGTCGATGGTCATACCGGCTTGGTGTGTTTGAATCCCACGCAACAGTTGATCGACTACTACAGCGAAGCGCTGGCAGAAGAGGTCGCTGTGTCCAAAGAACTGGAATGCCTGCGCGATCTGCCCTGTGAAACCAGGGATCAAGTGCGTATGCCGTTGTTGGTAAACACCGGTTTGATGGCGGATGTTGACCGTTCCTTACGCCAGGGCGCAGAGGGTGTGGGGCTATATCGCACCGAGGTGCCTTTTTTGATGCGTGAGCGTTTCCCCTCAGAAGAAGAGCAGCGGGAGGTGTATAGCGGGCACTTACAATCCTTCGCACCTCTGCCAGTGACGATGCGTACCCTGGATATAGGTGGCGACAAAGCCCTGCCGTATTTCCCCATCGATGAGGAAAACCCGTTTTTGGGCTGGCGGGGTATTCGCGTCACCCTGGATCACCCGGAGTTGTTCCTCGGCCAGGTGCGGGCAATGCTTAAAGCCAGCGAGGGGTTCAATAATCTCCGGGTGATGATGCCGATGATCAGCAACACCGCTGAATTGGACGAGGCGCTGACCCTGTATGAACGCGCCGTAGCCGAGGTGCAGCAGGAGGGCTTCGCTATTGAGCGCGCACCGGTCGGCGTCATGATGGAAGTGCCTGCGGCGGTGTATCAGGCCAGGGCGCTGGCGCGGCGGGTTGATTTTTTGTCTGTAGGCAGCAACGATCTCACCCAGTATTTGCTGGCGGTTGATCGCAACAATGCCCGCGTCGCATCGCTGTACAACGCCTGTCACCCTGCGGTGTTGCGGGCTTTGTATGATATTGCAAAAGCGGCGCGCGCCGAGGGGCGGCCGGTGAGTATTTGTGGAGAATTAGCCGGTGATCCGAAGGCCGCGCCACTACTGCTGGCCATGGGTTATGACGGCCTGTCGATGAACGCCACCAGCTTGACCCGTGTTAAAAAAATGCTGCGTTCAATCTCCAAAGCTCAGGCCGATGCACTGTTAGAAGAAGTGCTCACCCTGGAAGATGGCGAGCAGGTGCAGGCAGTGCTGATCGAAAACCTGAATCGCCTGGGCCTTGAGCAGTTGATTTATCACAGCGTGTTGCCGCCGGGCTAGCCCGGATGTTTCACCAGCACGGCGCTGTCTTTGTCTTCGGCAGGATAGGGAATCGCTGTGGTGCCCTCTGTCAACGCGGCGTTATGCGCTTATGCGTCTTGCTGGTTGATGCGTAGTGGTGGCAAAGCTGTAGCAGCGTTCGCCGAAGGTGGCACCCTGTTCGTTAAAGTATTGCTCGCGCCAGTGGATTTGTCCGTCTGCCTCGGTAAACAGAGTGGTGCATGAGCGCGTGCCGTAGGTGCCGGCGCAGATAAACTGTGCCGACAGCAGTTGATCCATACCGGAATCCAAGTTCAGTTGCTTCAGCGCCGCGCTGTCGGCGCTCTCGTGGTCGGAAATGGTGGCCATCAGACTGTCGTGCGTTATGGCTTCCCGGCTATCGATTAGCTGTTGCAATTGCGCTTTGCCCAGGTTGACCTTGGGCCAGGGCGTGTTAAGTTCGGCGTTGCTGAGACCGTAAATACCAGGCTCCAGGCGTTGGCTGGTTTGATTACCCGCGATGCTGGCGAAATACCACAGGTCTTTACCGTCGCCCAGCAACAGGTTGAAATCCGCAAAGTCGCCAGTTGCACCTTCCAGTTGTTTGATGAACGCCTCTGGACTCTTGTCACCGGTAAGATAGTCGAGAGTCAACAGCCCCCGGGAGCGCGGTTTTGGTTGCGTTGCCGCGGGGTCGCGGTAGTTGGTAATGGCGGTAAAACGTCCCTGGCGGGTAACGCCCATCCAGGTGCCGCCGGCCAGACCATCCCTGCCCGCAAGCACATCGGGGTGTTGCGGCCAGAATTGTGAGGGGGTGGTGGGGCGGGCGTAGAACTCGTCGCGATTAGCCGCGACGAGCAGGGGGTGGTCGCTATCGACTTGGTGCGCAAATACAATCAGGCACATGTTCGCTATCTCTCATTTGTTTTTGTTACAGTTGCCGTCAAACAACAGGCGACAGTAACTTTTAAACACTTGTATTTGTGCATCGCTTAAAGCTGCCGGATAATGGCGCAGGCTGATGCCAGTGTTGCCCTCTTTGTCTGCAGTTTGTTCGCAGCAAAGATTGGCGGGGATTCTCGCACAGGTCGCTGGGCAATAATATGACAGATTATTGAATTCGGAAGAAAATTGTAATGTTGACATATCCACAGATCGACCCCGTCGCGCTGGACCTGGGTTTTCTGAAAGTGCACTGGTATGGGCTGACCTATCTGGCGGGGCTGGGCTTCGCGTGGTGGTTGGCGAAACGCTATAGCCGCCGCAGTTGGTCGGTAATAAAATCCGCACAGGTCGATGACATCATCTTCTACGGTGCTTTGGGTGTGATTGTTGGTGGTCGCGTGGGCTATGCCCTGTTTTACGGTCTCGACAAATTGCTGGCTGACCCACTGTGGTTGTTTCGTGTCTGGGAGGGCGGTATGGCCTTCCACGGTGGCTTCCTGGGTGTGATTGTAGCCATGTTCTGGTATGGGCGGCGCCACGGCATTGCCTTTGGGGATATGCTTGATTTTGCAGCGCCCCTCACACCCTTGGGTTTGGGGTTTGGTCGGTTGGGTAATTTTATTGGTCAGGAACTGTGGGGGCGCGCCAGCACTGGGCCGTTTGCAATGGTGTTTCCCAGCGACCCGCTGCAGATTCCGCGCCATCCCTCGCAGCTGTATCAATTTGCATTGGAGGGCTTGCTGCTGTTTATCCTGGTCAACTGGTATGCGCGCACACCGCGTCCGCGCTGGGCTGTCGGTGGGTTGTTCACCCTTGGTTACGGTGTGTTGCGCTTTATTGCCGAGTTTTTCAGAGAGCCGGACGCGCACCTGGGTTTTCAGGCCTTTGGCTGGGTTACGCGTGGACAGCTACTGTGTATACCCATGATAATACTGGGCCTGTTTTTACTGATAAAAGCGCCGCTGTGGGCAAAACAACGAGGTGATAAGTGAGGCAATATCTGGATTTGCTGCGGGATATTCAGCAAAACGGCGTCGATAAAGGCGATAGAACGGGCACCGGAACGCGCTCTGTGTTTGGTCGTCAGTTGCGTCACGATCTAGCCGATGGCTTCCCTTTGTTGACCACCAAGAAGCTGCACTTAAAGAGCATTATCAACGAACTGATCTGGTTCTTGAACGGTGGTACCAACACTAAATGGCTCAATGACAACGGCGTGACTATTTGGGATGAGTGGGCCACGGAAGACGGTGATTTAGGCCCGATTTACGGTGCTCAGTGGACCGCCTGGCCCACACCCGATGGCGGCACCGTGAATCAGATTGACTACGTGCTCGATTGTTTGCGCAACAACCCGGACAGCCGCCGGATTTTATTTCACGGCTGGAATGTGAGTTATTTGCCCGATGAGTCATTGAGCCCGCAACAGAACGTGCGCGTCGGGCGCATGGCTCTGCCGCCCTGTCATTTGCTGTACCAGTTTTATGTGGCAAACGGGCGTTTGTCGGCGCAATTGTTGATTCGCTCATCCGATAGCTTTTTGGGGCTGCCTTACAATATTGCCAGCCTGGCGGTGCTGGTGCTGATGCTGGCGCAGCAGTGTGATCTCGTGCCCGGTGAGATTATCGTGTGTACGGGCGATTCGCACATTTACAGCAATCATCAGGCGCAGGTGGAAAAGCAACTAGTGCGCGAGCCGCGCAAGCTGCCGGAGTTGCGGATCAAGCGTCGTCCCGGCTCGATCTACGATTACCGCTTTGAGGATTTTGAGCTGGTCGGCTACGATCCGCACCCGCATATCCCCGCGCCCGTTGCGGTGTAGCCCAAGGAGAGCAGGCAAATGATGCGAGACCCTGTCATCGCCCTTATTGTAGCGATGGATGAAAACGGTGTGATTGGTCGCAACAATGCGCTGCCCTGGCATCTTCCCGAGGATTTGCGCTATTTCCGCCGTATGACCATGGGCAAGCCGGTGGTGATGGGGCGCAAGACCTGGGAGTCGATTGGTAAGCCTTTACCCGGTCGCGCCAATATTGTGGTTAGTCGGGACCCGAGTTACAAGGCTGAGGGCGCGGTCTGTTTTACCACTCTCGCAGAGGCGCTCGCCCACGCCCAGAGTGTTGCTCTGATCGATGGTGCCAGTGAGGTGATGGTTATCGGTGGTGCGCAGCTTTATCAGCAAGCCTTGTCGCAGGCGAGTGTGCTCTATCTCACGCGGGTGCACGCCAAAGTCGACGGCGATGCGGTTCTTAACCTGGATTTGTCCGCTTGGCAACTGATAAGCGACGAAAAGTATGAATCCAGCGGCGAAAACCCTTATCCCTACAGTTTTCAGCGTTACCATCGCAATTAAAGACCATAATCTGTTACCTTTTTGCTGTATTGCGCTGTATTTGTAACCTATCTACACATCGCAGCAGCGCACCAAAAAAAGTCCTGTGCAATACATTGAAAATTTCTAATGCCTTCGATAGATTGAGCTACGCGTGCGAAAGGCTCGCCTTGCGTAATTATTGAGATACGTATTGTTGAAATAACGAATGCAAACGGATCGGCTGCAAGGCCAGGCGAAATCTTCTATTGAACACAGGAACTGCAATTCCATGACTATGCCATTTATTAAAAAAGCATTGATTGCCTGCGTGTCCGCCGGCGCCCTGGTGGGCGCTGCGGCGAGTGTGCAGGCTGATGCACTCAACCAGATCATCAAAGTGGGGGAGGCGAAAAATGCCGCTGCGGCCAAATCGCAGGCCCGCATTGACAAGCTCGCCGACCAGACCCGCGATTTGTTGAGTGACTATAAAACAGTCAACAAACAGATCGATGGTCTCAAGGTCTACAACGCTCGCCTGCAACGCCAGATCAGCAACCAGGAAAAGCGTATGGCCTCGATTGATGCGTCAATCGATGAAGTTGAAGTTATTCAGCGTCAGATGATGCCTCTGATTATTCGCATGGTTGACGCTTTGGAAAAGTTCGTCAGTCTTGATGTTCCCTTTCACACCGCAGAGCGCGAGCGTCGTATCGCGTTTTTGCGCGCCAACCTCGATCGCTCGGATGTGAGCGTAGCGGAGAAGTTCCGCCAGGTTTTGGAGGCCTACAAAATCGAAAATGAGTACGGTCGTAAAATCGACGCCTACAAGGGTGCTGTAGATATAGACGGCGTAGAGCGTGACGTGAGCTTCTTCCGCGTGGGTCGTATCGCCTTGCTGTACCAGACAACTGACACCGAAAAGTCGGGCGCATGGGATCAAAGCTCGCGTAGCTGGGTTCCCCTGGAGCGCGGTGAGTATCGCAACGCCATCATGAAAGGCCTGCGTATCGCGCGTAAAGAAGCGTCTATCGATCTACTGACATTGCCAATTGCTGCGCCGGAGGCCAAGTAACATGAGTATCAAGTTTATAAAAGCCGCCGTTTTTGTGCTGGCGGGTTCTGTGGCGTTTTCCGCGCCGGTCTTGGCGCAGGAAGCGCAGTCACTGGATCAGCTGTTGAGCTTTGTGAAAAAAGGTCAGGTGACCGAGGCGCGTGAAAACCGCAAGCGCGAACAGGCCTTTAAGAATGCCAAGGCCGAACAGGCCAAAATGCTCAAAGCGGCAGAAGCTCGGCGCGCTGAGGAAGAGGCACGTTCCGCGAAGCTCGAAGACAAGTTCTCTGCCAATGAGTTGATGGTAACGGAGAAGCAAAGCCAGCTGAAAGAGCGTCTTGGCGCTTTGACGGAGTTGTTCGGTCACTTGACTTCAGCCGCTGGCGACATGCGCGTCAACCTGGAAAACTCCATCACCAGTGCTCAGTACCCCGGCCGCGAAAAGTTTATGAGCGACCTGGTTGCAAAAATGAGCGCCGCTGAGCAGCTGCCCAGTATCGAGGAAATTGAGCAGGTTTGGTACGAGCTGCAGCGTGAAATGACGGAATCTGGCAAGGTTGTCACTTTTGAGGCTGAGCTTTCCCACCCAGACGGTACCAAAGTGCATGAGAAAGTTATGCGTGTCGGTACTTTCAATTTGGTATCTGCTGATGGGAAGTACCTGCAATATGTTCCCTCCAAGGGCACTGTTGAAGAGTTGGCGCGACAGCCCTCCGGTCCCTACAGTGGCTGGGCGGAAAATCTGATCGCCAGCGACAGCGGTATGCACAAGTTCGGCGTTGACCCCACCGGCCCCAGCGGTGGCTCCTTCCTGGCCGCCTTGATTAACAGTCCTACGCTTGAAGAGCGCTGGCACCAGGGTGGCTATATCGGCTACGCCATTACGGCGGTCGGTGCGTTTGCTTTCTTACTGGCCATCTGGCGCTTGATCGTTCTGACTGGTGTCGGTGCGAAAGTTAACCGTCAGCTCAAATCCGATACCGCCATGGAAAACAACCCGCTGGGTCGTGTTTTGAAAATCCATGAAGACAACCCCAGCATGGATCCAGAAACTCTGGAGCTGAAGCTTAACGAAGGTATTTTGAAAGAAACGCCCAAGCTGGAAACTGGCTTGACCCTGCTGAAGATTATTTCTGCGATAGCGCCGTTGATGGGGCTGTTGGGTACCGTAACCGGTATGATCATCACCTTCCAGGCGATCACCATCTTTGGTGCGGGTGATCCGAAAGCCATGGCAGGCGGTATTTCTGGTGCATTGGTAACGACTGTACTGGGTCTGCTGGTGGCTATTCCAACAGTACTGCTACACACTGTTGTGAACGGTCGGGCGCAGCGCATTATTCACGTGCTGAACGAGCAGGCCACGGGTATCGTTGCCGAGCATACTGAGGCCAACCAGAGGAAGTAATATGTATTGGTTCGACGGAGCCTACGAAGCCGTTGCCCGCTTTATGGATATGGGCGGGAACGTGCTCTGGCTGATCGCCATTTTGCTGTTCTTCATGTGGATGCTGATTCTTGAGCGCGCGTTCTATTTTAGTGGTGCGCTCAAGGGGGATGTGGCGCATATCGTAGATACCTGGGAGGCGCGTAAAGAGCGCCGCTCATGGAGTGCCTACCACATCCGTCGCAAGCTGATTTCAGAGGGCAAACAGAAGATCAATCGCTTTATGCCGATCATTAAAACCCTTGTGGCTTTGTGTCCTTTGCTCGGTCTGTTGGGCACGGTAACGGGTATGATTGAAGTATTTAATATCATGGCCGTGACCGGTGGTGGTGATGCTAAATCAATGGCGGGCGGTGTGTCTCGTGCCACCATTCCCACCATGGCAGGTATGGTGGCAGCGCTCTCGGGCGTATTTGCCAACACCTACCTCACCCGAAAAGCGGAACGAGAGAAAGCGGCTCTGAACGAAAAGCTGACAACAGATCATTGAGAGAGTAATTATGCGCAGGAATAACCAGGCAGCGGCTGCTGAAGATGAAGCTCAGATTGACTTAACGCCCATGCTGGACGTTGTATTTATCATGCTGATTTTCTTTATCGTAACGGCCTCGTTTATTAAAGAAGCGGGTGTGGAAGTGAATCGTCCTGAGGCGTCCTCTTCCGAGCCTAGAGAAAACGTCAATATCCTGATTGCGGTGAGCGCCAACAACGAGATCTGGATGGATAAGCGCCGCGTTGACGTGCGCGCCGTGCGGGCTAACGTGGAGCGTCTCCACGCGGAAAACCCCAAAGGTGCGGTTGTCATACAGGCCGACAACAAGTCCAATACGGAAACGGTTGTCGCGGTTTTGGATGCGTCGCGTGAAGCGGGCGTCTATGACGTTTCATTGGCCACAGAAGATAAGTAACGCGTTATGAATTCAAACCTGTTCAGACTGATCGTCGCGGCGTTGCTGGCAATACCTGTTGCGGGTGGATTGTTTTTCATCATGCAATATTTGATCACTTCGGCTGACCCTAAAATTGACGAAACGAAAAATCGCAAATTGGCGGATATACTCATGCCAGAACGCGAAATCGAAACCAATATAGCGGAACAGAAGCCCGACAAAGTTGATGATCCGGAAGAGCCGCCGCCCAATCTCGATACACCTGATATCGAAATGGACATGAATGTAGAGGTCGTAAATACGGCACCTGTAGCGGCGGTGGATGTGGAGATCAGCTCATCGGGTATCTCATCAGGTGACGGTGAATACCTGCCTATCGTAAAGGTTCAGCCGATTTATCCTCGACGAGCCCTGTCGCGGGGTATTACGGGTTACTGTACGGTCGAGTACACAGTGACCACTACCGGCGCAACGCGCGATCCCGTTGCGATTGATTGTCAGCCTTCAGGTGTGTTTGAGAAAGCATCGGTTCGCGCAGCGATGAAGTTTAAGTACAAGCCGCGCGTTGTCGATGGTGAAGCGATCGAGGTTCCCGGTGTTCGCAACCGTTTTACCTATGAGCTAGAGGACTAAGGTATACCGATGAGAAAAGTGCTTAGTATGAACATAGGTGTTAAAGCAACGGCGTTGGCACTGTCGCTGGTGGTGGGTCAAGTAGCTTTCACTCAGCTGCAGGCGGACATTGGTTGGGAAAGCAGTTCCCAAGCCCACGCTAAGGATGATAAGTCTAAAGCCAGGGAAAAAGCTCGCCGAACTCCCGCGCTTCGCAACAAGGTGTACGAAAAACTGCAGGAAGCTCAGGGTTCTGCGGAGGCCAAGGATTACAGAAAGGCCAAGAAGGTACTCGATAGCATGGTTGCCGCTGGTGGCAAAAGAACGCTGAACAGTTATGAGTTGGCCAATGTGTACAACCTGTACGCGTATATCTACTATGCCCAGGAGAATTACGCAAAAGCGCTGCAGTCCTACCAGCAAGTGATTAAACAGCCTGATATTCCCGAGGCGATGGAAGTAAACACCAAGTACACTATTGCGCAGCTGTACTTTGTGCAGGAAAAATGGTCACAGGGTATTAAGGCGTTACAGGATTGGTTTCGGGTTACCGACAAGCCCAATGCCAATGCCTATATTTTGCTGGGTCAGGGCTATTATCAGTTAAAAGATTACCGCAAGGCGCTGCAAAATACTCAGAAAGCCATCAACATGTATAAAGAGGCGGGTAAAACGCCTAAGGAGCAGTGGTACAACCTGGCGCGCTTCCTCTATTTTGAAAAAGGTGACATTCCTAATACCATCGCCACCTTAGAAATACTGCTGCGCTTGTATCCGAAAAAATCATACTGGGTGCAGCTTTCACACATGTATGGGGAGCAAAAGAAAGAAACCAAGCAGCTTGCAGCGATGGAAACGGCCTATGTGCAAGGCATGTTGAACAAGGGCACTGAAGAGGTCACCATGGCCTACCTTTACTTGAATGGTGATGTTCCCTACAAAGCTGCTAAAGTTATGGATAAAGGGCTGAAAAGGGGCACCGTGGTCAAGAAGTCCAAGAACTATGAGATCCTGGGTAATTCATGGGCGCAGGCACAAGAGCTGAAAAAAGCGATTCCCGCCATGGAAGAAGCGGCCAAAACTTCGGACAGTGGCGAGCTTTATGCGCGTCTTGGCAGTATTTATCTCGAGCACGATAAAAACAAAAAAGCGATCAGCTCGATTAACAAGGCCTTGTCTCGTGGCGGAGTAAAGCGCCCCGATACTGCACGTTTGATCCTGGGTATGGCTTACTTTAATACCCATCAGTACGGCAAAGCCCGCAAAGCCTTTGTTGCAGCCGGTAAAGACAAGCGTTCTGAAAGGTACGCCAAGCAGTGGATCAAGTATATGGATGGTGAAATTGCGCGTCAGAAGAAACTGGAAGAGGAAGAGCAGGCAGATGCCGGCACTGTAGCGCAAGGTTAAGTGTAAACTGTTCAATAAACGAAAAGGCCGACTTTGCAGTCGGCTTTTTTGTGGGGTTTTATACTCAACCTTCCACCGTTATTGCGAGTGTTCTTCACAGTCTGGCTGTAGGCCTTTCTGGCGCTGTTGCGGCAAAGGGTTTATCTGTAAAAGGCAAACGTGCATATTTTTCCCAACCGTGAACACCGATTTTCACCAAGTGTGAACACCTGTTTTTCTCAAGCGTGAACACGGAATTTTGTCGAAGCGTGAACACTT
>PDSN01000133.1 GCA_002748505.1 Gammaproteobacteria bacterium
GACTTCATCAAGAGCAGCTTTCTCTATGTGATCGGCACTATTGTGGTCTTGGTGGCCGGGCTGCTTTGGTGGATACGCCGTCGCGGAGACGCAGGGAGCGGTTTTGTGGCACCCTCGGAGCCCAAGGCCGAAAATGTTTTTGATAATGTACAGCTTGATGACAGTGAGCTGGAAGTCGCCGATGAAGATGACGACGAAGTGGAATCGGTTGATACAGCACAGGTCACCTCTGCGGTGCGCGGTATCGAAGATGAAGCGGCCTACGCCGAAGCTGACGGTGATCCTGTAGCTGAGGCTGATATATATCTCGCCTATGGGCGCTATGATCAAGCGGTTGATGTACTTAAATCGGCGATTGAACAGGATCCCAATAACACAGATTTGCGTTTGAAGCTGATTGAAGTTGGCGTCAATGCCGAGGATCAGGATCTGGTTAAACAGCAGTACTCTGATTTACTGCTGGTGCCTGATTCCAAACGAGCACTGGCCGAAGCTGACAAACGAGTAGCTGCACTGCCGGGCGCTTCAGCATGGGCCGGTGCTGCCGCTGCCGACTATGAGGATGAAGTACTGGATGTTGAACCCTTGGAGGGTAGCGGTTCCGGGGCAGAGGAATTGGTCGATTTACACGGCCAGGAAACCGTTAAGGGTGACGAGATCGGTCAGGATTTACAGGCGGAGTTGGACTCCTTCTCCTATGATATCGAAGAGGCCGAGGCAATGGTCTCACGCGGTGCCCTGGAGCCTCTGGATGAGGATCTCCCGCCCGATGCGCTCAGTGATGATGCTGAACTTGAGCAGACCTTTGAAAATCTGGTGATCGGTGATGATGACCTCGATACATCTTTTGATGATGTGCTTCCCGATGAGCTGAGCTTCAGTGAGGATGAGGACGAGGGTGATATGGTCATCGCTTCGGAGGTAGACGAGGCAGTGACCAAGATGGATCTCGCTCGCGCCTATCTGGATATGGGCGATGACTCCGGTGCGCGTCTGATTCTCGAAGAAGTTTTAGCGGATGAAAACGCAGCGCTTTACGCAGATGAAGCTCGCGAGTTGCTGTCGCGCATCGGCTAACCACTTGTTTACGAACACTCCGGCGGCGGTGGGTACTCGACTCGCCGCCGCCGTTGCGTATTGTGGCACGGCGTATAACGGTTGGCAGGCCCAGCCCCAGCGCGACGTGTCGACGGTACAAATTGTTTTGGAGCAGGGCTTATCGAGGGTGGCCAATACCGCCGTGCGGGTGCACTGTGCGGGACGTACCGACACCGGTGTACACGCCAGCCACCAGATCGTTCACTTTGACGCGCCCGCCGCGCGCAGTCCCAAATCCTGGGTGATGGGCGCCAATGCCAATATGCCCGAGGATGTGCGCCTGTTGTGGGTGCAGGCGGTCGATTCCGATTTTCACGCGCGCTTTAGCGCCACTGCAAGGCGCTATACTTACGTGATTGCCAACACGCCGGTGCGCCCCGCACACTTGCTGGGGCAGGTGACGTGGTGCCGTCATGCGCTGGATGAAAACGCGATGCACCAGGCGGCGCAGGCTTTGCTGGGCGAACAGGATTTTAGCGCGTTTCGCGCCGCCTCCTGCCAGTCCAGCACGCCAATGCGCAATGTGCATCGGGTCCAAGTCTTCCGGCGCGGCGCTTTACTGGTGATCGATATCCAGGCGAACGCGTTTTTGCACAATATGGTGCGCAATATTGTGGGTAGTTTGATGGCGGTTGGCAGAGGTTTGCAAAGCGTCGATTGGCTCGCCGAGTTATTGGCTGGGCGTGATCGAACCGCAGCGGCGGACACTGCATCGCCCCATGGGCTTTATTTGGCAGGTGTAAGCTATGATGAATACTGGGGACTGCCCGCGCAGTTTAGCCCGCCGATTATTATTTCCAGCTTTTTTCTGTAGCCTTGGTGACGACAATGCAGCGAACCTTAATAAAAATTTGTGGCCTGACGCGCGCCGAGGACGCCCAAAACGCGGTCGATGCCGGCGCCGATGCGCTGGGTCTGGTGTTTTACCCGCTCAGTCCGCGCGCGGTGACGGTTGCGCAGGCAGAGCAGATACTTGCCGCTGTGCCGCCCTTTGTCAGTGTGGTGGCCTTGTTTGTGAACCCCAGTGCCGAGGAGGTAAACGAGGTTTTGGCGGGTCTGCCCATCGATGTGCTGCAATTTCACGGCAGCGAGCCCGTTGAATTCTGTCGCCAGTTTCAACGCCCCTGGCTTAAATCCGTCGCCATGCGCGAGGGTGTGCGACTCGATGAGATCGGCGCTAACTATGCGGGCGCGAGGGGTTTGTTGCTCGACGCCTGGCAGGAAGAAATGCCCGGTGGTACCGGCACGGCGTTCGACTGGCAAGCTAACTGGGGTGAGTGCCCGCAGCATCGTATTCTCGCCGGCGGTCTGAATCCAGAAAACGTCGCCGATGCCATGAACACCTTAAGACCCGACGCAGTGGATGTCAGCTCGGGCGTGGAAACAAGTCCTGGTCTGAAAGACGCCGTTTTAATGCGGGCATTTGTGCAGGCGGTGCGCGCGGTGGATGTTGCGCGCAGCGGTGGTTGATACGTTTTGCGAAGTTACCTGAGTCGGTATTGTCTGACTCCTCTGGCAGTTGAGGCTCGGTAAACCTTTCGAAATTGTCGCTGCCGGGCGAACTGGCGGTCGCGCCCCCGGGCTAAAGCGAGCGATTCATAAACGGTCAGACGGTTTTTAGTCCGGGGCACAGAAACCCTTTTTCTTTTGACATGCCTGTGTTAGCGTAGCCCCTTAATCGCTGGGCGCCGCATTTTTTTAGCTGGCTGCTAGCTGCAACGCGCATTGTAGATAACAGTTGAGAGACCGTATGAGCTGGTTTGATAAGATTCTCCCCACGGGTGTTCGTAAGCAGGAAGGCGGGTCGCGCTCCAACGTGCCGGAAGGACTGTGGACGAAGTGCGTCAAGTGTGAGGCGGTGCTGTATCGCCCAGATGTCGAGAGCAATAATGATGTCTGCCCCAAATGCGACCACCACATGCGTATTGGCGCGCGCCGGCGCCTGGATATCTTTTTGGACAAGGAAGACCAGGAAGAGATTCATGCCGATGTTGAGCCGGTTGATCGTCTAAAATTCCGCGATAAGAAAAGATACAGAGATCGCCTCACCGCAGCGCAGAAAAACACTGGCGAAAAAGACGCACTGGTTGCGATGCGTGGCAGGCTGCATGGAATAGACGTAGTAGCGCTGGCTTTTGAATTCAATTTTCACGGCGGTTCCATGGGTTATGCGGTGGGTGAGAAATTTACCCGTGCGGCTAATACGGCGCTGGAACTGGGTTGCCCGCTGGTGTGTTTTTCCGCCTCGGGTGGCGCGCGCATGCAAGAGGCCTTGATTTCGCTGATGCAAATGGCCAAAACCAGTGCGGTGATTGAGCGCCTCAAGCAGGCGGGCGTTCCATATATTTCGGTGATGACCGATCCGGTGTACGGCGGTGTGTCTGCATCGCTGGCCTTGCTCGGCGACTTGAATGTGGCAGAACCTGAAGCGCGTGCGGGCTTTGCCGGTCCTAACATTATTGAACAAACTATTCGACAAAAATTGCCCAAGGGGTTTCAGCGCAGTGAGTTTCTGCTGGAACACGGCGCAATCGATATGATCATCCACCGCAATGAAATGCGCGACACGATAACGCGGGTATTGGCCAAGCTGATGGGTTTACCGGAGTTGATAGCCGCATCCCCATCGGCGGAAGATGACACCGCAGAAACTTCAGCGACCCCAGAGAAAGCTGAAAACGCCGAACACAGTGAGCAGGCAGTAGAGGAAGTTGCCAGCGATGCCGAGGTGCAGCCCGGTGAAGAGCAAGCTGCCGCCGACGCTGATGATAAACACGACGGCGCAGAGGATGCCGACGATGCGGCGGAGAAACAAGAAGAAACGGCGGTAGAAAAACCAGCGCAACACGCCTCCGAAAAACCCCGGCACCGGTCCAAGAAGTCCAGAAAAAAAGACGCCAAATAAGCGATGAGCGGACGCAGTCTGAGTCAGTGGCTCGATTATCTCGAAGCGCTGCACCCGCGCAAAATTGACCTCGGACTGGACCGCATCGGTGAAGTGGCCTCGCGCATGGGGCTGCGACCGCTGGCAGTGCCGGTAATTACCGTTGCTGGCACCAACGGCAAAGGCAGTGTCATCACCACGCTTGAAGCGCTTGCGGTCAATGCCGGCTTGCGCTGCGGCGTGTTTACCTCCCCCCATTTTCTGCGCTACAACGAACGCATTCGTGTTGCCGGTGTAGAAGCAGACGATGCGAGCATCTGCGCGGCCTTTGAGGCAATTGATACGGGTCGTGGCGACATATCTCTAAGTTATTTTGAATTCTCTTTTTTGGCAGCACTGTGGATTTTTAAGCGCGATCAGGTCGAGGCCGTGTTTTTAGAGGTCGGTCTGGGTGGTCGCCTGGATGCGGTTAACTGTGTGGATGCCGACGTGGCAGTGATTACCAGTATAGCCCTGGATCACCAGCATATGCTGGGGGATACCCGCGAGCAGATCGCCATAGAAAAAGCGGGTATCGCCAGGGCCGGCAGACCGGTGGTGTTGGCCGAGCCCGATCCGCCTGCCAGTTTACAGCAGCATCTTGACGCGTTGGGGGTTGCACTGTTCAGGGTGAATCGGGATTTTGCTGAGGACAGCCGTGGAGGCTATTATCTGAATCGACAGGGCAGGGTAGAACTGCCCGAGCGCAAGCCGATTTCCGGCGTATTGCCAGTCAATGTCGCCGCTGCCTTACAGGCTTTTGCACTCGCAGATTTTACCCTGCCAGAGGAGATCGACGGTGATGTATTGCTACCTGAGGGCATCACCGGACGGCGTCAGCATTGTGTGAGCGCAGGTAAGGCGGTGTTGCTGGATGTGGCGCACAATGAGGCAGCGGCGCGCGCCCTGGCGGCGTATTTGGCGGCCAATCCCGTGGCGGAAAACACTATTGTTTTATTTAATGCCATGTCAGACAAGGACATCCGTGGTATGATTCGCGCGATGAGTGCCCAGGTGGATGTCTGGTGGCTGACAGCCTTACCTGATACCCCGCGTGCGGCTGCGCCCGAGCAGGTGTTGGAGCTGTTACACAGTGAGGGCATTCGCGCCGCACATCTGGCGGATCACCCCGCCAAGGCTTTCGCCTGCGCTCGCGAAACAGTGACCGAAGCTGACCGCCTGGTGGTCTTTGGTTCTTTTTTTATGGTAGCGCCGGTGCTGCCTCTGCTAAGTGATAGCGACTAACAAACGAGTGAAAGACCTGATTAAACAGCGATTGGTAGGCGCCCTGATTCTGCTCGCTCTGGGTGTGGTGTTCTGGCCAATCATCTTTACCCCACCAACAGGGCCGGATGCAGTGGAAAGGGTGGCTGTGCCCGCAGAGCCTGTGATGGATACCAAAATATTGCCGCGCCCCAATGCCGCTGGTTTACGCGTGCCCAAGGCGGTGCTGCAGCCAGAGGATATCCTGAGCGAGGAAGAGCTGGCGCTGTTGGCTGCTGACGATGTCGCTGCATCCAAGCCCGTTAAATCGACGACACCCAAGCCCGTTAAATCGACGGTACCCAAGCCTGTTAAAGCAAAGCCGCATAAACCCAAAACTGAGCGCCCCGTGCGCGAGCGCGCGCCCACAAAACCGGAGACGGATGCGCAGGGTTTGCCCCTTGCCTGGATGTTACAAGTCGTCAGCGTAAGCGACGCGAAAAAAGCCAAGGCGCTGCGCGGCGAACTCCTGGGTATGGGGCACAAGGCCTATATCAAGCAGGTTCCTGTCGATGGCAAGACCCTGTACCGCATTTATATTGGCCCCAAATTTGAAAAGGCCGCATTGCAGCGCTTGAAGCCTGAAATCGATGCGCGTTTTGGGGTGAACTCTCTTGTTAAACGTTATTTGCCCTGAGGTGGTATGGACGCGCTGCACTGGCTTGACTGGGTAATTATTGGCGTTGTGGCGCTGTCGATGTTGGCGAGCCTGTGGCGTGGCTTTGTCAAAGAGGCGCTGTCCCTGGCGGCCTGGGTGCTGGCTTTTATGGCGGCGACGGCGTTTTCCGATGCAGTGGCACTCAATTTACAAGGGGTTATCAGCAATGATACGGCGCGGCTGGTCGCGGGCTGGATTTTAGTGTTTATTGCCGCGTTGGTTCTGGTGACCCTGGTCAATGGCGCGATCGGCAAGCTGGTACGCGCCGCTGGTTTAAGTGGTATCGACAGGCTGCTCGGCATGGCGTTTGGTTTTACCCGCGGCCTTGTCGTGGTGCTGGCCATCTTATACGTGCTGCAGGCGCTTGTGCCCGTGCAGCAGCAATCATTTATGCAGGGGTCGCTGCTGGTGCCTCAGCTCAATTCAGTGCTGGCGTGGATAGACGCTAACATTGCGGATTTGCCGGCTATTCAATTGCCAGAGCAAATTGGTTTAGGACAACTTAATTCTACTCAATCGTAGGGGTTTAGCATGTGTGGACTGGTTGGTGTAGTGGGGCATGACAGTGTTGCTCCAGAGATTTATGACGCCCTGACGGTGTTGCAGCACCGCGGGCAGGATGCGGCGGGCATCGCCGTTGCCGAGGGCCCTCACTATCGCCAGAGCAAGGGCGAAGGACTGGTCAAGGATGTATTCAAGATGGCAAACATGCGCTATCTCGAAGGGCGTGTTGGTATCGGTCATGTGCGCTACCCCACCGCTGGCAGTTCGGGTCCGGCAATGGCGCAGCCATTTTATGTGAATTCGCCCTACGGTATTGCCCTGGCCCACAACGGCAATCTCACCAATGCCGAAGCGCTGGGAAGGGAGATGTTTGAAGACGATTTACGCCATCTCAACACCGATTCAGACTCGGAAGTGATGCTGAATGTATTTGCGCACGAGTTGCAGATTTTAGGCAAGCTCGTGCCCACTGCCAATGAAATTTTTCGCGCCGTGGGCGGCGTGCACAGACGTTGTCGCGGCGGCTATGCGGCCATTGCGCTGCTGGTGAATTACGGCATCGTCGGCTTTCGCGATCCGCTGGGTATTCGTCCACTGGTGATCGGCAGGCGCGAAGTGAACGGTAAGGTCGATCATATGCTGGCATCGGAAAGCGTCGCTCTGGATGTGCTGGGTTTTACCTGCATAGGTGATGTGGCTCCCGGTGAGGCGGTGTATATCGACCCCGAGGGAAATGTGCAGCGCCGCCAGTGTGCCCGGGAGTCCAGGCTTACGCCCTGTATTTTTGAGCATGTCTACTTTGCCCGCCCCGACTCCTTAATGGATGGCATTTCCGTGTATAAAACCCGCTTGCGTCAGGGTGAGACCCTGGCGGCCAAGGTGCTGCGCGAGCGCCCCGATCACGATATCGATGTGGTGATTCCCGTGCCCGACACCAGCCGTATTGCGGCGCAGTCCATGGCTTACAACCTCGGTATTAAATTTCGTGAAGGGCTGATGAAAAATCGCTACATCGGTCGCACGTTTATCATGCCGGGGCAAAAGCAGCGCAAAAAATCGGTGCGCCAGAAGCTAAATCCCGTGCCGCTTGAAATTGAAGGCAAAAATGTGATGTTGGTGGATGACTCCATCGTGCGCGGTACCACCAGCCGCAAAATTGTCGAGCTGGTGCGCGAGGCCGGGGCAAAAAGTGTGTATTTCGCCTCCGCCGCGCCCCCCATTCGCTATCCTAACGTCTACGGCATTGATATGCCTTCGGCAAAAGAGCTGATCGCCCATGATCGCAGTGTGGAAGAGGTGTGTGAGTTGATCGGCGCGGATTGGCTGGTCTATCAGGACTTGGAGGATTTGATCGAGTGTTCCAAAGAGGGAAATCCCAAAGTAGACGGTTTTGAATGCTCCGTGTTTGACGGGCAATACGCCACCGGCGATGTCAATCAGCAGTATCTGGAAAACCTCGATAAGCAGCGCAACGATGCCGCTCGGCAAAGTCACTTGCAAGAGGTAGGAGTGGTATGAATGATGCCAAACACCCGGGTTTTAGTTCTGATACATTAGCTATCCGGGTCGGTCAGCAACGCTCCGCTGAAGGCGAGCACAGTGAGGCGATGTTTTTAACCTCCAGTTATGTGTTTGACAACGCCGCCCAGGCGGCGGCGCGCTTCGCCGGTGACGAGGCGGGCAATGTGTATTCGCGCTACACCAATCCCACCGTGCGGTCTTTTGAACAACGCCTGGCTGCGCTTGAAAACGCGGAGGCGGCGGTGGGCACCGCGTCCGGGATGTCCGCTATTTTGAGCGTGTGTCTGGCGCATTTACAGGCGGGCGATCATGTGGTGTGTTCCAGCAATGTGTTTGGCACCACGGCTGCGCTGTTCGAAAACTATCTGAGTCGCTTTGGGGTCAGTGTGAGTTTCGAAGCACTGCTGGACAAGCCTGCCTGGCAGGCGGCGATACGCCCCAATACCCGTTTGTTGTTCCTGGAGACACCGTCTAACCCGCTGTGTGAAGTTGCCGACCTCAACTGGTTTTCCGATCTCGCTAAATCCTGCGGTGCCCTGTTAGCGGTGGACAATTGTTTTTGCACGCCTGCGCTGCAACAACCGCTAAACCTGGGCGCTGATATCGTGCTGCACTCCGCCACCAAATACTTAGATGGGCAGGGGCGTTGTGTGGGCGGCGCGGTCGTCGGTTCGAAGGAACTCATCGAGCCCGTGCTGGGTTTTATGCGCACCTGCGGTCCCACCATGAGCGCGTTTAATGCCTGGGTGTTTCTGAAAGGTCTGGAGACGCTGCGTCTTAGAATGGACGCCCACAGCCGCTCTGCACTTGAGCTTGCCAGGCGCCTGGATGCCCATCCGAGGGTGGAGCGGGTGTTTTATGCCGGCCTGGCCGATCACCCAGGTCATGAATTGGCCGCCAGGCAGCAGCGTGCTTTTGGCGGTGTCTTATCGTTTCGGGTAGAGGGCGGCAGGACGGAGGCGTGGCGTGTGCTCGATGCGGTGCAGATGTTGTCGCTGACGGCCAACCTGGGTGACGTCAAGACCACCATCGTACATCCCGCTTCAACCACTCACAGCCGCTTATCCCAGGAGCAGCGCGATGCCTGCGGTATCAGCGAAAACCTTATTCGCATTGCCGTCGGGCTTGAGGATATCGACGATATCTATGCGGATGTGTGTCGGGGCTTGTAGCGCAAGCGGATAAAATGGCGCCCCCGAGACGATTTGAACGTCCGACCCTTCGCTTCATACCACTATGACTTTCGTCACCGGCGCGCTGTGTGCGCCGTTTGTGGTCTGGACTTTCTCTTCACCCTGGCGTTGTCAATCACGCGGTAGGTGCTACCCGTCAAGTCTCTGCACGTTCTGCACCGTAGTGGTGCAGCTTCGCTCAGGATCACCAGTCGCTCGCACACAAGCGTTTGAGGCTTCCCTGAATTTGAGTAGATTCACGCGCGTCGTTTCCGGCGCGGTGCCCAATTTTTAGGAGGCGAATGCTCTATCCAGCTGAGCTACGGGGGCGTGCGCGCAAGTATAGCAGTTGAGACAGTTTTGCTCTAGGATACGGTTATAGTTTTCCACGGATGGTCGTTCCCATGGCAACAAAAAAGAACAAGACAAGTGACGAGCAGTCATTGATCAGCACTTTGATGCAGATAACCGGGCAGGTGGCGGGCAGCACGCTGGATCTGGCGCGCACCACGGCCACCATGACGGCCATGTTTGGCGAGTCCTGGCTGCGTTCTGCGCTGATGAAAAATATGGAGCCGGAGCGCCTGGAGGCCATGGCGGATGCGGGCAAGTTTCTGCGCGATGCGCGCCAGACCGCGGGCATGTCTGTGGCCGAACTGAACGATGCCCTGGGCTTGTCCGATGGCAAGTTGTTGCGGGATGTGGAGAGCGGTGAGCGTATTATGCCCCTGGAGATGATGCTTCGCGTGGCCTCGCTTATCGCCCGTCACGACCCGATTCCCTTCCTGATTAAATTTATGCGCACCTACAATCCTGCGCTTGGCAAGACCCTGGAACAGTGGGGTATTTTAACATTGCCAAAATATTACGAACGCGAGCGCCGGTTTATCAACCTGTACCGCCAGCACGATCAGTTGCGTCAACTGTCTGATGCGGAATTTGAGCGCTTCTTGTCTTACATGGACAGTGCCGGTACGCTGGTACTTGATATGATGGCCAGCGAGCGGGAAGCGGCCCGCGCAGGGGTTCAACAGTCGCTGACCGAAGCGACGGCGAAACCTAAACGCAAGGCCGCCAGAAAAAAAACAACGCCGCGAAAGGCCACCGCCAAACCCAAGGCCAAGCGTAGCAGCACAAAAACCAATTAATTATTCCGAGGATTATAATCACATGGCATCCCTTGAAAAACTGCTGGCGCGCATCGAAGATGCACCGGACGGGCCACAAATTACCGCGATTTTTGATTTTGATGGCACCTTGATTGCCGGTTTTTCAGCCACGGTGTTTCTGCGCGAACAGTTGCGTCGCGGCGATCTGTCGCCCCGTGATTTTGTCGCCGTCGCCGCGGCAATGACGAATTTCGGGCTGGGTAATATTGGCTTTTCCGCATTGATGGTGGTGACCGCACAGTTTATGCGCGGTATTGCCGAAGACGACTATCAAGCCCTGGGACAGCAGCTTTACGAAGATCACATCGCCCGTTTGATTTATCCAGAGTCCCGCGCTTTGGTTGAGGCGCACCAACGCAAAGGTCACACCGTGGCGGTGATTTCTTCGGCTACGCCCTATCAGGTGGAGCCCGCCGCAAAGGACATGAACATCGATCACGTGCTGTGTACCAAGCTGGAAGTGGAAGAGGGTAAGTTCACCGGCTCGGTGATACACCCCACCTGTTTTGGTGAGGGCAAAGTTACCGCGGCGCTTGAGCTAAATGATAAAGTCGGTGCAGATATAGAAGACAGCTTCTTTTATACGGACAGCACCGATGACCTGCAATTACTTGCCCGCGTCGGCAAGCCCTGTGCGCTTAATCCATCGAACAAACTGTTGCGCTTTGCCCGCAAACAAAAATGGCCGACAGCGCACTTCGGCAGTCGCGGACGCCCTACGGTGATGCAGTTTATTCGCAGTGTGACCGCCACAGGTTCCCTGGTAACCTCTTTTCTCGCCGGGTTGCCCATCTCGGCCTTAACCGGTTCGCGCCGCGATGCCAATAATTTTTCATTGTCTTTATTCGCTGATACGGCAAGCGCTTTGGTGGGTCTGCGTCTTAACGTCACAGGTGAAGAAAACCTGTGGAAAAACCGTCCCGCCGTGTTTATCTTTAATCACCAGAGCAAGGCGGACGTGATTATTATGGCCAGCCTGCTGCGGCGCGATATAGCCGGTGTGGGCAAAAGAGAAATTCGCGATATGCCCATTTTAGGGCGGGTGATGGAAGCCAGCGGTGTGGTGTTGATCGACCGCAAAAATACTGCCAATGCGATTGAGGCGATGCGCCCATTGGTGGATGTCATACAAAAAGACGGCAGATCAGTGGTGCTGGCACCTGAGGGTACGCGCTCGGTTACACCGCGACTCAATCCCTTTAAAAAGGGTGCTTTTCATTTGGCCATGCAGGCGGGTGTGCCTATTGTGCCCGTTGTGATTCGCAATGCCGGTGATGTTGCGCCCAAGGGCGATTTCGTGTTTCGCCCCGCAACTGTGGACGTCACCGTACTTGAACCAGTTGATACCTCTGACTGGAGCGTAAGACATATTAACAAACACGTTGCCGATGTGCGGCAGATGTTTTTGGATGTATTAGGGCAGGACGATACCGAGCTTGAACACGAGCCGCCAGTGAAAACAGCGGCCAAGCGCAAGCGCAAAGTACCAAAAACGCCTGTGCGCAAAGCCCAGGCTAAGAAAAAGCCCGCGGCTAAAAAGAAGCCAGCACCCAAAAAGACGGCCGCCGTGAAAAAGGCATCGGTAGCAAAAAAAGCGCCGCTGAGAGCTAAACGCAAAACAGCTGCGGTCAGACCTAAGGCCATACCGAAAAATACCAGTTAATATTGACTGGATATTGATAAAGCCATTTAAGCAATAACAAGACGGATGGAGCCATAAGAAAACTAATGAAAATACCAGACCATAATACGACATCACCCTGGCCGGAATCAGTTTCCGGACTTGTGTTTTTTTTGTTGGATTGCGCCAATGATTTTGAGTTTGAGTTGCTCTATCATTGGATCGGGCAAGCACGTCCTGACCCCTTACCCGACTATCGGTGTTTACGGGTGCGCTTAAACAATGATCGCCATATCGAAAACTCCGTCGAGGTGATCAAAAGCTGTCTGGATTATGGCGATGATGCAGTGCTGGTACCGCTGCGGGTGATGTGGCGTCAATCCGCGCAAGCGCTCAACTCCGGCCCGCGCCTGCGCGATTTAATCCTGGGTGATCCGCGCAGGCCATCGGTATGGCGCGCTAAACGGATTCTGGCGAAGCAGCCGGAGCGGGTTCTGCTCAACGCAGGTGCCGAGGCGACGCTTGGAACCTTGCGTCGCTGGTATCAGGAAAATCACGCCACTGATCAAGGCGACCCCGTGGACGGCATGGCGAAGTTCGTCGCCCGCCAGGCCACCGTGGCCCTGGAAATTGTCGAGCGCCATGTACGAGGCAGTCGCTATAAAGTGCCGCGTTATGTGGCGGAAACTCTGCGTTCTCGGCCCAGCTTTATCGACGATTTAGATAAACTGGCAGTACAGCAAAAGACCTCCCGTGAAGCCTTGTTGGACGAAGCGGGCACCTACATGAAAGAAATGGTGACGCGCCCGACGATGTTCTGGCTGGATGTTTATGCCCGCTTCAATAACAGCGTGTTGGGGCTGAGTTACCAAAAAGAAGTGGAAGTTAACGCGGAAGACTTAGCGAAAATGCGCGACTGGGTGCGCGATAATCCCGCCCTGCTGCTGTGGACCCACAAAACCTATCTCGACGGTGTGGTCGTGCCTAAGCTGATGTACGAAAATGACTTCCCGATGCCGCATATGTTTGGCGGGGCAAATTTAAGTTTCGCCGGTTTGGCATTTTTGCTGCGCCGCGCCGGTGGGATTTTTATTCGCCGCAGCTTTCAGGATAACCCGGTCTACAAACTCACCATGCGCCATTACATCAGCTTGTTAATGGAAAAGCGATTTCCTCTGAGCTGGTCGTTTGAGGGCACGCGTTCGCGCATCGGTAAATTGATGCCGCCCAAGTACGGTTTATTGAAATACGTGCTGGAGGCTTGCCACGCCTCGGATGCCCGCAACATTTATATTATTCCGCTATCCATCAGTTACGATTTGATTCGCGATGTGGAGGAATATGCCCAGGAACAGGTTGGCAGGGTGAAAAAGCCCGAGTCCCTGAGCTGGTTTGTGGGCTACTTGCGTTCCCTGGCAAAGCCGATGGGTAAGGCCTATATGAATATCGGTGAGCCGGTGATACTGGAGCAGGCTCCAGACCCTGACGACAAGCTGGCCTTATCCAAAATTGCCTTTGAGGTCGCAGTCGCTGCTAACAAGGCGACACCGATCACTTATACCTCGCTGGTGACGCTGTGTTTGCTTGGTGCGGCGCCAGTAGCGCTGACCGAGAGCGAACTCGATCGCGAATCCGATTTGTTTTTGGATTATGCGAGAGCGCGCAACTTTCCCTTGTCGCCGGACTTTGAGCGCGATCGCGCTGCGGGTATCGAGCAGTTGGTGGAGCTGATGATCCGCGAGGGTATGCTGACTCGGTACGAGGGCGGTTCGGAAACCGTCTACGCCATCGCACCCGAGCAAGCACCGGTGGCGAGTTATTACCGCAATACCATTATCCACTTTTTTGTGAACAAGGCGCTGATCGAGCTGGCCCTGCTCAGTGTGATCGAAGCCTGCAGCGATGACCCGGTGCAGTGTTTTTGGGATGCTATCGACGTACTGCGCGACTTGTTTAAATTTGAATTTTTCTATCCGCCCAGCGATGTTTTTCAGGATGAAATTCGCGCGGAACTTGAGCGTTACGATAACGATTGGGAACAGCGGCTACGCGCTGGTAAACAAAGCACGCAGAACTTTTTAGCAGGTATGGAGCCGCTGCTGGCACACATTGCGTTGCTGACCTTTGTGGAAGCCTATTATGTGGCTGCGGATTATTTGGCGGGATTGCCAGCTGAGGACTCCCTGAGTCAAAAGACCTGTATTGACGAGGGCTTGAAGCGCGCACGACAGGCCTATTTACAACGCCGGATCAGCTCCGAGGCCTCTATTGGCAAACTGTTGCTGAGTAACGCCTGGTCGTTGTTCAATCACCGAGGCTTAACCGAGGGCGGCGATGCGGTGCGGCAACAGCAAAGGGTGGAACAGGCTCAGCAGTTTCGCCAGTTGCTGCTGCAGTTAGAGGAAATTCGTTCGCTGGCGGTTATCAATCGCTCCAGGCGCGGCGAGGCACTGGAATTGACATCAATAAGCAACAACAAAAATGATGGAGGTACGGCATGAATACTTTACGAGTGGGACTATTGGGCGGCGGCTCCTGGGGAACGACTGTGGCGGCTTTGCTGACGCGCAACGCGCCTGTTACGCTGTGGGCGAGATCGAAAAAGACGGTGGAAGAAATCAATACCCACCACACGAATGAAAAATACCTGCCCGGTGCGACCCTGCCCAAAGCCCTCAAAGCGACCCACGATTTAGAGGCGGCGGTGCGCGATGCGGATGTGATCGTTATGGGTATTCCGTCGCAAAATTTTCGCTCGGTGCTTGAAGGCGTACGCGAGCACCTTCGCCCCTGGGTACCCGTGATCAGCCTCACCAAGGGTTTGGAGCTTGACACCGGTAAGCGCATGACAGAAATTATCAATGAGATTTTACCCGGTCATCCCGTTGGCGTGCTTACCGGGCCCAATTTGGCGAGGGAAATTATGGCGGGGCAAGCAGCCGCCAGTGTGCTGGCAATGGGCGATAAAATTGTCCAGCAGGAGTTGCAGCGCCTGTTTCGCTCGGGGCTGTTTCGGGTGTATACCAACGACGATGTGGTGGGCTGCGAACTCGGTGGTGTGCTTAAAAACATTATCGCCATCGCTGTGGGCATGGGCGATGGCATGGGCGCGGGTGATAACACCCGCGCCGCCTTAATTACCCGCGGGCTCGCGGAGGTGACGCGCCTCGGCGTGGCGCTGGGTGGTCGCCCCGAGACTTTTGCAGGTCTTGCGGGCATGGGTGATATGATTGCCACCTGTACCAGCCCCCAAAGTCGTAACCGCCATGTGGGTGTGGAGCTGGGCAAAGGTCGTAAGATGCAGGAGATCATCGACGACATGGTTATGGTGGCCGAGGGTGTCAAAAGTGCCCCGGCGGTGTTGGCACTGGCGCACCAATATCAAGTGGCAATGCCTATCGCCGAGGACGTGTATAAAGTTATTCAGGGAGAGTCCGATGCGGGTCTTGCCTATCGTGGTTTGTTGAGAGTAAGCCCCGGTGCCGAGCACGAACCGGGTTGATTGCGGGAATAGAGTGATGATTGAAGCAACATTTGGAACGAACAGTGGCGAGCTGTATTGCCGCCGTGTTGAAGCCCAGGGGCATGCCCGCGCCGTAGTGATGATTGTGCACGGTTTGGGTGAACACTGTGCGCGCTATGACCGGCTGGCCAATTACTTGAGCGAACGCGGCCTGCACGTCTGTGCCTTCGATCTGCCGGGGCACGGTCGCTCTCCGGGGCCACGGGTTTTTGTGTCGTCCTTTGAAGAGTATGTGGATGTCGCCTTGGCCTATCGCAAGCAGGTCGGGCAGTGGTATCCCGGCCTGCCCGTGTTTTTGCTGGGTCACTCCATGGGGGGCTTGATCAGCACACTGGTGTTGATTCGCGAGCAGTCCCGCTTTGCCGGCGGTATGTTGTCCGGGCCCGCCATTGTGCCGGCGATTGAGATCAGCAGCATCCAGCAGCACCTCATCCGGTTTTTTTCGCGCTTTTTACCGCGTATGGGGGCGATAGCACTGGACCCTGAGGGTGTGAGTCGCAATCCAGCGGTGGTGGCGGAATACGTCAATGATCCTCTGGTGCACCACGGTAAAGTCAGTGCCCGCCTGGTCTCTGAGTTGTTCGACAAGATGGCTGTTGCACGCGAACAGGCCGCCGCGATTGAGCTGCCCATGTTGATACTGCACGGTGGCGATGACCCAATGACGGCGCCAGAAGGATCTCAGTTTCTCAACGACACCATAAGTTCTAAGGATAAAACGCTGCGTATCTATAAAGGTCTTTTTCACGAAGTTTTTAGTGAAGATCAGGCACTTGATATATATGCTGAGGTCTATCAATGGTTGGATCAGCATTTAGATGCGGAGTGATAGATGTTCAAGCTTTCCAGGTGGCTGCTTGCGGCGGCGCTGTGGGTAGGTGCGGCGAGCGCGCAGGCCACCGCCATTCTCGCTGATGAGGGGCCAGACAATGACGCTCGCAAACAGTATGGCGCTGCGATACAGGCCATACGTGATGGTCGTTTTGACGATGCCAGGCAGTTATCAAAGTCTCTGACCCATTATCCTTTAGCACTGTACCTGGAGTACTACCGGCTTACCGCGCAAATTGGCAAGGTGAGCGATGCTACCGCGAACGACTTTATAGCGCGCGCCAAAGGTACGCCACTGGCCTCACGTTTTCGGACGCTGTACCTCCGGCAATTGGGCCAGAAACAACGCTGGCGTCGTTTTTTAAGCCTGCAAAAACGCGCGCCAAAGAGCACGGATCTGCAGTGCTATTTCTACCGCGCCAAGCTGGCTCAGGGCAGCAAGCCCCTGGCCTGGACGGGCGCGCGCAAGCTCTGGCTGTACGGTAAATCCCGCCCAGATGCCTGTGATCCTCTGTTTGCACGCTGGCAAAAAGCCGGACGCTTAAGTGATGACTTGATCTGGCAACGGGCACTGCTGGCCTTTGACGCACGCCAGACTGCTCTGCTCAAGTACCTTTCCGGGCTTGGCAGCGCGTCCTTGAAATCGCGCACGAAACTACTGCTGGAGGTGTACAACACGCCCGAAAAACTGCTGGCAATCACCTGGTCGCGCCGCAGCGCCTACGCCAAAGACATCGTCGCCCACGGTTTAAAGCGTCTGGCGGTGGCAGAGCCACAAAAAGCAGTTGCACAGTATCGAACAATGGCGGCGCGCATGGGCTTGTCGAAAAGTGAACGGCGCGCGGTAATGGCGACCCTGGCCAGCCGTATTATCAGTCGGGAATTGCAGGATGCAACACCGTGGCTGGACAATGCCGCTCTGCCGACGCTCAACAACAATGCCCTGACCACGCGCCGTCTGCGCTGGCAGTTAGCCGAGCAGGACTGGTCGGGTTTTGAGCGCGTACTCCGGCACTTGAGTGCGGCCGAGGCGAATAAAAGCCGCTGGCGCTATTGGCGCGCGGTGTTGGCCGATAGAAAAGGTGATAGCGAGGTTGCCAATAAAGCCTTTGTTGAGCTTGCTAAAGAGCGGGGCTACTACGCATTTTTAGCGGCGGAAGCACTGGGGCAGCCCTACGAACTCAACGACAAGCCGCCAGTAGTTCAGGCGGATGTGGATTTACAGGCGCAGGAGGCAGCGCTGGTGCGTATTGCGGAATTGTTGTACCACAACGATTCCTCTTTTGCGCTGATCGAATGGCAGCGTCTGCTGGCCAATGCGGACAAGCCCACGCAAAAAGCCCTGGCACAGCGCGCCCTGGACGAGGGTTGGTATCGCATGTCCATCGCTGCAGCCAATCGCGCAGGGGAGCACAACTGGCTGGCGGCGCGTTTCCCGCAACCTTTTGCGAAAACGTTCAAGCATCATGCCCAGCAGTGGAACGTGCCCTGGACGGAGCTGATGTCTATCGCCCGGCGCGAGAGTGCTTTTTTACCCCAGGCTCGCTCGCGTGTGGGCGCGCGGGGTCTAATGCAGTTGATGCCCGCCACTGGCAAGCAGGTTGCGCGTAAACTGGGGCGGCGTTACAGCGTATCCAAGTTGTACCAGGTCGATGAAAACATCACCCTGGGCAGTGCCTATTACAAAGAACTGTTAGACCGTTACAACGGCAACCGCGTACTCGCACTCGCCGCTTACAACGCAGGTATGCACCGCGTAGATCGCTGGCATAAAAAAGATCAGGCGAAGTTACCGGTAAGCCTGTGGGTGGATACCATACCTTTCAAAGAAACCCGCGCCTATGTGCAGGCGGTGCTGGCCTACAACGTGGTATTTTCGCACCTCCAGGGCGGAACCGCGCCCCTGTTTACCCGGGGTGAGAGCGCGGCGGTGTATTAAATGGCGGGTATTGTTGTCAGCGTTGTCCGCTGAACCGGGTGTCCATCATTGGTGGGCAGGATCGTATATTATAACCAATCTTCTATTGTCAAACTTTGTACTCTCTTAAATTCTTTCGTGTTATGGGTAACTAATGTTGAATTAGAGCTGAGAGCGATACCAGCAATAAGAGTATCATATGCTCCAATTGGTGCACCAACTTTTTCCAATTGTGCTCGAATTGAAGCTGCAACTTTAGCCTCTTTTGAAGTAAAGGAAAAAACTTCAATATATGAAAGGAATGAATTGAGTTGTTGT
>PDSN01000163.1 GCA_002748505.1 Gammaproteobacteria bacterium
GGTAAAAGCGGTGGGGATGGAATTTTGCCCGGCGCTTGGCCTTACCATTCCGGTCGGTAAAGACTCCATGTCCATGCGCACCACCTGGCGCGATGGTGAAGAGGATAAGGCGGTAACCGCGCCGGTGTCCCTGGTGATTTCTGCGTTTACGCCAGTGCCCGATGTGCGCGGCTCGGTAACACCGCAGCTTTGTCTCGATGACGACGCGGCAATCGTGCTGGTGGATTTAAGCACCGCGCAATCCCGCCTCGGCGGCTCCGCACTGGCGCAGGTTTACTCGCAACTGGGTACACACGCGCCCGATGTCTCGGCCAGCGACCTGAAAGCGCTGTTTGTTTTGGCGCAGGAAACACTGCAGGCGGGCAAGGTGCTGGCCTGCCACGATCGCTCCGATGGCGGCCTGATCGTTACCTTGCTGGAGATGGCCTTTGCGGCGCGCTGCGGCTTGGATATCAGCCTGGATGCGGGGGCGGACGATGCCCTGGATGCCCTGTTTAACGAAGAAGTGGGCCTTGTATTGCAGCTTAAAGGCGCGGATGTCGAGGCGTTTTTAGCGCGCGCCGCAGAGCTTGGCCTGGGCGCTAAATGCCGCGTTATTGGTAAGGCTGTCGCCGGCGAGGATGTTTTCATTCGCGGCCGGCACGGTGTGATTGTCGAAGACTCCCGGGTGCGTTTGCAACAGCTCTGGTCGCGCGGCAGCTATGAGATTCAGGCCCTGCGTGACAATCCCGATTGCGCCAAAGAAGAATTTGCCCGTATCGCAAAACACGACCCCGGCCTCAGCCCGCTGCTGAGTTTTGACCAAAACGACGACATCAGCGCGCCGTATATCAACGGCGCCGCACGCCCGAAAATCGCGGTGCTGCGCGAGCAGGGCGTGAACGGTCAGGTGGAAATGGCGGCGGCCTTCCACAAGGCGGGTTTTGCGCCGTTTGATGTGCATATGAGCGATTTGTTTTCCGGCAATTATCAGCTCGCCGATTTTCAGGGTCTGGTCGCCTGCGGCGGTTTCTCCTACGGCGATGTATTAGGCGCGGGCGAAGGCTGGGCAAAAAGCATTTTGTTCAACAGCGCCCTGCGCGATCAGTTCGCCGAGTTTTTTGAACGCCCCGACAGTTTCGCCCTGGGGGTGTGCAACGGCTGTCAGATGATGGCGAACTTAAAGAGCCTGATCCCCGGTGCCGAGCACTGGCCGCATTTTGTGCGCAATCGCTCCGAACAGTTTGAAGCGCGCCTGTCACTGGTGGAAGTGGGTGACAGTCCCTCAGTATTGTTGCACGGTATGAACGGCTCACGCCTGCCAGTGGCGGTTGCTCACGGTGAGGGCAGGGCAGAGTTCGCCGACGGTAAGCAGCAAGCCTGCGCAGCGGACAAACTGATCGCGCTTAACTATGTGGAAAACAGCGGCGAGCGGGCCATAAGCTATCCCGCCAATCCCAATGGCTCACCCGATGGCATCACCGGCCTTTGCTCCAGGGATGGCCGCGTCACCATTATGATGCCCCACCCGGAGCGCGTGTTCAGAACCAGCCAGCTCTCCTGGGCACCCGCCGACTGGCCAGAGGACAGCCCCTGGTTGCGGCTGTTCAGAAATGCGAGGCGGTTTGTGGGTTAGCTGAAACCACCTCAGTCGGCACAATACCGCGTTAAAAATGACCTCAACATTTACTGGTGAAATATCCGGGTTAAAATAGCTGAGCGCGAAATGCTTGACCTGCCGTTTTTTCCTGTTATGGTGAATTCGTCTGGTACACGTAGCGATAATATAAACAGAGGCTAACGATGGTAAAGATATATGCGTTATTGTCCGTATGGGTTTTGCTGTTGATGTTGTCCGGCGCAGCAAGTGCACAGCCGAAGGCGGTTGGTCCTGACGATGTTCAACGCCAGTTGCAAATGACCGTCATTTCTTCCGATTGGTCAGATACCCAGGCGTTTGACCTGGATAATCCTGTTGACGTGCCGGTGCGTATTCAAGGTGTGCATGTGCCCAGGGTGGGTTATGCAGAATTGTATTATAAACTTGATTTAGATGACGCGTATCTCCGCTCCGCAGGGGCTGACCCCGATGCAGTATATGTCGCCATCATGCAGGAAGTTTCTACGATCAAAAGCATGAACCTGCCGCTCAAAACGCTCAACAATAATCGCAAGGCAGTGCTGCGTGGCTGGCACGCGACGCCACAGAATTTTTTAAGCAGTAGTTTTTTAATTGACGAAATAAAACTCGCTGACAGTCGTGAACATTTCGCCATGCACGCCAATAACCCGGCGATGGATGTG
>PDSN01000164.1 GCA_002748505.1 Gammaproteobacteria bacterium
CGGGAAGACAGGCGGCGCAGGACTCCTACGGTGCGGGAAACACATACTGGCGATGGATTGCCTCAATGCCCTCAAGCACTTCCTCACTCAACACCAGATCCGCGCTGGCAATATTGCTTTCCAGCTGCGCAAGGCTGGTTGCGCCGATGATGTTGCTGGTCATAAATTCGCGTTGAGTCACGAAGGCCAGCGCCATTTGCGCAGGATCCAGGCCGTGCTCGTGCGCCAAAGTCACGTAGGCGCGGGTGGCGGCTTCACTTTGGGCACCGGTGTAACGGGCGAAGCGCTCAAACAGGGTGATGCGTGCACCCGGTGGGCGCTTGCCATCTAAATACTTGCCACTCAACACCCCGAACGCCAGGGGTGAATAGGCGAGCATGGCCATTTTTTCCCGCATCACCATTTCCGCAAGCCCTATCTCAAAAGTGCGATTTAAAAAACTATAGGGGTTTTGAATGCTGACAATCCGCGGCAGGTCATACTCGCGCGCAAGGCGCAGATACTCCATCACGCCCCAGGGTGTTTCATTGGAAAGCCCGATATAGCGCACCTTACCGGCGCTGACCAATTCACCGAGGGCGCGCAAAGACTCCAACACGGGAATACCGTCATCTTCACTGTGCTTGTAGGACAACTGCCCGAAAAAATTAGTGCGGCGCTCTGGCCAATGTACCTGATAGAGATCCACGTAATCCGTTTGCAAGCGTTGCAGTGAGTCATCAATCGCCTGATGAATCTGCTCACGAGATAAACGCGGCCCACCGCGCACATGTTTGGTACCGGGATTGGCATCGCCCCTGCCGGTCACCTTGGTGGCTAAAATTACTTTGTCGCGATTGCCGGTCTTCGCGAACCAATTGCCAATGTATTCCTCGGTGCGCCCCTGCGTGTCCGCCCTGGGCGCAACCGGATACATCTCCGCGGTATCAAAAAAATTAACGCCGTAATCCAGCGCGTAATCCATCTGCGCGAAGGCTTCGTCCTGGGTGTTTTGCTCACCCCAGGTCATGGTACCCAGGCAGATTTCACTGACTTCAATATTCGTATAGCCCAGTTTATGGTATTTCATCGCAGTTACCGTTGTTGTTATTAAAGCTTCGCCACCTGTGAATAGCGCCGGATAAGCTCGGCGGTTGAGGCGTCCACGTCATCAATCGAAGCATTGCCGTTCATAATTGCGAGAATATCATTACTCAACTTCTTGCCTAATTCAACACCCCACTGATCGAAGGCATTGATACCCCACACCACACTTTGCACATAAACCTTGTGTTCATAGAGCGCGATAAGCGCGCCCAGCGTGGCAGGTGATACTTCTTCTAACACCAAGGTGGTGCTGGGGCGATTACCGGGCATGACCTTATGGTGCGCCAGTGATTTCACTGCATCGTCAGCGTAGCCCATCGCCGCAAATTCCGCCTCGGCTTCTGCCAGGGTTTTGCCCACCATCAAGGCTCGGCTTTGGGCCAGACAGTTGGCAAACAATAAAGCCTGGTGATCGCCCACCGGGTGATGGCTTTTAATAACCGCGATAAAATCCACCGGCACAAATTGACTGCCCTGGTGCAACAACTGGTGAAAAGAGTGCTGACCATTCGTGCCCGCATCCCCCCATACCACCGCACCGGTGTGGTAATCGACTTCGCCGCCATCGACCAAAGCGCGCTTGCCATTGCTTTCCATATCAAGCTGCTGCAGATACTTTGGAAACAGGCGCAGATAGTGATCGTAGGGCAACACCGCATGGCTGCGGGCACCCCAGAAATTGTTGTACCAAACGCCAAGCAAACCCATCAGCACGGGTAGATTCTGCTTTAAGGGTGCCGTAGCAAAATGCTCATCCATCGCCGCCGCGCCACTGCGAAGCAGATTGAAGCCGTCCATTCCCACCGCTAAGGCAATGGGCAGGCCAATCGCTGACCACAGGGAATAGCGTCCGCCCACCCAGTCCCACATGGGAAAAATATTCTCTGTTGCGACACCAAAGCTCTTCGCCTTATCCACCGCCGAACTCACCGCCGCAAAATGATTGGCAACCGCTGCCTCATCTTTTGACCAGTTCACCAGCCATTGGCGCGCGGTCTCGGCATTGGTCAGTGTTTCAACGGTAGTAAAGGTCTTTGAGGCAATTACAAACAAGGTCGTGGCGGGGTTTAAATCTGCGAGCACCCGGGAAATATCCGTGGCATCGACGTTTGACACAAAATGACTGCGCACCAAACCACTGTTATAGGCGCCCAAGGCCTCGGTAACCATCGCCGGCCCCAGGTCAGA
>PDSN01000134.1 GCA_002748505.1 Gammaproteobacteria bacterium
GACATAAACCGGGTTTTACTTTGGTGCGCTTCACGCAGGCGCGCTTCCATCTGTGCGCGCAGGCGGTTTTCCTGTCGCAAACGCGCGTTGACGGTGCTCAACAATTCCTGCCCCGACTCGACTTTGGCTTCCAGCTCCTGGGTTATTTCCTTGAGCTGTGTAGTCACATCGCGGTACTCAGTAATATCAATGTAGGTTGCCACGTAGCCACCGTGGGGCAGCTTGTTACCGCGGATTTCTATCACCGTGCCATTGGGCAGGGTTCTCTCCAAACGGTAGGGATGACCACTTCGCAACCACGCTAAACGCTTGGCGACCTGCTCGTCTTCATCACCTTCTAAATTCAGCATGCCGCGGCTGTAGTTATAACGATAAACCCGCTCAATCGGACAGCCTACATACAAAAAGCGCTCGGGATACTCGAACAGCTCCTCATACCGTGAATTCCACGCCACCAGCCGCAGCTCCGCATCTACCACCGCGACACCCTGCACCAGACTCTCCACGGTGGTTTGCAGTAATTCGCGGTTAAAGGTGTGCTGCCTGCTGGCCTCGGTCACCATACCCGCCAAATCGGCGTAGGCTAACTGCTGAGAGTCTTCAAGCTGCACCATAGCTCGATGAGCGGTGCTGGCGCCAATAATCCCTGCAAGCACCGACTCCACATGATTTACCACAAAACGCGGCGCCCTGTCACCCGGCATTAAACGCTGCTGATAACGTGTTTCAAATTGCGTCCACATTTTATCGCGCTGATCCGTCGGCATGAACGGGGGTAATAACGACTGTAGCTGACTGATGCGAATTAAGCTCAATTCAAAGTCGTCACCCTCTTCTTTAAATGGTGCGGCCTTTTCAACAAATACCCGCGCCTGGCGTTCATCGGCTGGAGACGCTTTGGCAAACAACGACACCAACAAAAACAAAGTGATATTGACACCCAAACTCCAGGCTGTGGCATAAACCAGACGACTTTGCGCTTCGATACCAAATAGGCCCGCAGGTCGCAACCAGTCGATCCCCAACGGCCCGTGGACCAGCAAGGCAGCATCACCTGGCATCACCACCGGCAGTACCGCACAATAA
The DNA here is from genome assembly GCA_002748505.1 of Gammaproteobacteria bacterium. GTDB lineage: Bacteria > Pseudomonadota > Gammaproteobacteria > Pseudomonadales > Halieaceae. Next base: position 1,087 of record PDSN01000134.1, read on the forward strand.
AACCACAAGACTAAACCTGCGCCAATTCCTGCAATGACACCAACGCCGTGACCGCCACGCCAGTATAAACCAGCGATCAAACCCGGCCCGAGCTGCGCCGCAGCCAAAAATGAAGTAAATCCAATTTGTGAGAGCCAGGGAATATCGCCAACGCTCTGCAACACCAGCCAAGAGGCAAACATCAGCACCACAATCACCCACTGGCGAATGCGACGCAACCTGTCACCTAAGCGCAGCACCGCCTCGGGTGATTCCGCATTTAAGCGCATCATTAAAGGCGATAAAATTTCATTGGTAATCATAATGGCAACGCTCACCACCGCCACAATCACCATGCTGGTGGCCGCGGAAACACCGCCGATAAACGCGGCCACGGCAATCCAGTCACGGCCCAGGGCCACCGGCAAAGTTTGCACCCAGGTATCGGGATTGCTGCCAGATTGCGCCCCAAATAAAACATGCCCCGCCAATGCCACGGGCACGACCATTAACAGAAACAACAACAAATACAGTGGAAAAGCCCAACGCGCCAGACCGTGCTTAGCGTCTGGTGGCGACTCCACAACCATGACATGAAACGTACGCGGCAAACATAAAATCGCCAGCGCACTTACCAGGGTGCGTGCGATAAACTCCGAGTCGATATTCACTGTTTGCCAGGGCACCAGCAGTTCCTGATAGGCAGGTGTTTCCAACTGATCCACTAAAAAAAACACCGCCAGGGCCGCGACCAGCATAAAAGCCAGCAGTTTAACCACCGACTCCACCGCAATCGCCGCCATCACACCGCGTAAACGCTCCCGCCCTTCGATCCGTCGGGTGCCGAACAGCACAGAAAATACCGCTAAAATAACCGCCACAACAAAAGCGGAGTCAGCACTGTTGCTTGTTTGAGGCTGTAATTGTGGCGACAGAATCTGCCAGGTTTGTACCACGGCTTTTAACTGCAAGGCGATATAGGGCAAAACAGCGGTTGTCGCCACCACGGTGACCAAGATAGCCAGCATGGGACGCTTGCCATAGCGCGCACCCATATAATCCGCGATAGACGTCACCTGATGCCGACTCCCGGCTTCCAACAGACGCTTTATTAAAGGCCAGCCAAATAAAAACAACAGCATTGGCCCCAGGAAAATGGGCACGTAACTCCAGGGTTGCGCCACCGCGCTGCCCACGGCGCCGTGAAAGGTCCAGGAACTGCAATACACTGCAAGGGAAAGCGCATACACCACAGCCCGCATCAAAGGACTGCGCAACTGACTGCGATCAACGCGCCAGGCAATAAAAAACAGCAGGCCGATATAGCCCAGTGCGAGTATAAGCAGGGTTGAGGCAGAATAGGCTGTTTGCACCGCAACTGATCCGTTTATGGTCTAATTATCGGACAGTATAAACCATTGCGGTGCCATTGCCTGCGGGGTTTTGCAGCTGTCTTAAATTAACAGGCGGTAAGCCAGCCACGCCATCGCGTAGGCCAGCAAACCATAGCCAATAAAAACCTGAAGCGGCAATTTCCAACCGCCGGATTCGCGGCGCATCACCGAAAGCGTCGATACACATTGCGCCGCGATAGCGAAAAACACCAACAGCGCAATGCCCGAGGCCAGCGGCAAACCGCTGGCCTGAATCTGGTCAGCCAGGGAGCTGATATTTTCATCCGCACCATCAATGCCAAACAGTGTGCCCAGCGTGCCAACAAAAACTTCCCGTGCTAAAAACGATGCAATGATCGCCACACCATAACGCCAATCCAAACCCAATGGTGCAAAAAGGGGCTCGATAAACTGTCCCATTTTGCCCAGATACGACTGCCCCAAATCGGCGCCCTCATTTGGAAAATAACCGAGAATCCAGACCACTACCGACACCCAGAAAATCACCGGACCGGCGCGAAACACGAAATCTTTACTGCGCTGCCAGGCATTGCGCAGCAGGGTACCCACACTGGGTATATGATAAAACGGCATTTCCAGCACAAAAGGCGTGTCATCACCGTCGTCGTGTACCGTGCGCGACACCACGGCGCAGACCAACAAGCCCATCACCATGCCAAACACATAAACACCAAACATTGCCAGGCCCTGTAGGCCCAACCAGCCCCCCAACACGTTTTGCGCAGGAATAAACGCGGCAATTAAAAGAGCATAAACAGGTAAACGCGCAGAACACGGCATCAATGGCACAGCCAGCCAGGTCAACCAGCGACGGAATTTTGAATCCACCGTACGCGCCGCATAGAGGCCGGGAATCGCACAAGCGACGCCTGATAACATGGGCACAAAACTCTTACCCGACAAACCAAACCAGCGCAGAGGACGATGACACAACACCGCCGCGCGCGATAGATAGCCAGAGTCTTCCAGCAGACCCACCACCAGGGTGAGCACAAACACCTGCGGCACAAATACCAAAAAAGCACCCACCCCGCCAAAGATAGCATCGGTGAGAAAGTCCTTCGCTACACCTTCACCCATCTTGGCAACGGTATGATCGGCCAGCCAGCCCAGCCCGGCCTCTACACCATCCATCATCGGTGCTGCCCAGGTAAACACCGACTGAAACAAGAGGTACATGACCACCACAAAACACAGCGGCCCCAACAAGGGGTGAAGTAAAATACTGTCGGCACGGGACATGGATCTGATCAGCAAATCGCCTTCGGGCCCGTGCGTTTTCGCCAGTCTACTCGCCCGCTGGCGCACGCTGTTATCGTCCGCCGCCAGAACATCTTCTCCATCATAGACAATGGGCGCAGCAGTCGGCCACTGCCGTTCTTTAAGCATTTCACGCAGAGGCTCGACGCCCTGACCGCTGCGCGCAGACATGGGCAGCACAGGCACGGCCAGCGCCTTGCTTAAACCCGCCGCATCCAGGGTCAGGTTGTTGCGCTCGAGCACATCGATCATATTCGCCGCCACCACCACCGGCACATTTTGCGCAGCGGCCCTGGCCATCACTTGCAGTGCCAATACCAGGCCCTTATCCAGACAGGTGGCGTCCACCACACAGACAATACCCTGCACATCACCGGCGTCCATGGCCCCGGTAAACGCCTCTACCGCAACGGTTTCATCCCCGGAAATCGGATTGAGAGAATAGGCGCCGGGAAAATCAACCAGGGTGACAGCGGGATTGTCACGCAGCGCACCCTGACTGGTGGAGACCGTCACTCCAGGAAAATTCGCCACCTTTTGCTGTAAACCGGTCAGCCGGTTAAACAACATGCTCTTACCGGCATTGGGGCTGCCCACCAACAGGACTTTACTCATAAATCACCTTCGTCAGTGGACACCAGCACCTGCTGGGCGATGCTTTTTTCCATGGAAAACACCGCACCATCACCGCGATACAGACGCGGGGCACCAAAGCGCGGGCTGACCACACAACGCACCACAGCCCCCAGTCCAAAGCCTAACTCCGTTAAGCGCTGTCGTTGAGTCTGTTGCATGGATTCGTCGAAGGATTGCACCGTTGCGGCGATGCCGGGCTGCAGTTGCCAGAAGTTACCTGTCATAAGCTTACAACTATTGTGGGTTTGCAATATTGTAACGACTTTGAAAGTAAAAACACCAGTGAGAAAGAATATTATTCACAAAAACACCGAACAAAGTCCGGCGTTTTTTTGCCTGAGTTCAGCTTAGAACCTGTAATCCAGGCGCACGTTGAAATTACGACCTGGCTCCGTATAGCGAGAGATACCGTTGCCGGTAACACCGATTCCCGGACGCAAATCGTCCGTACCTACGAAGCGAATACCGTCCCAGGTATAGTATTCCTTGTCGGTCAGGTTAAAGAGGCCCGCGCGCAGTGACAGCTGGTCAGTGAAATTATAAAACGCAATCACATTGACCACGGTTGCGGTACGCGACAGATATTCGCGATATTCAAGTTCACCTCGGGAATTAATAAAGTACGCATCATCGGCGTCTTTGCCGGCGGTATAATCAACATTGGCTTCCACACCCCAATGACCTTGCGGTGCATTGTAGGCCATCGTCCAGCGAGCAGACGCAGGCTGTACGCTGGTCAACGGATAACCGTTGTCCTTCTCGCCCTCCGCATACGATGCACTAAAACGTGTGCTCAGACCCTCGGGTACAGCAAATGCCTCGTGTAAATCCAAGACAGCGGTCAATTCCACACCCTTAAGCTCAACATCACCGACGTTGTCGGGCACATCGTAGAGGTCTATTTCACCCGCTTCATTGATGCGACTGCGTTGGCTGTAATCGATAAAATCTTCGTAATCAGAATAAAACACCGTTACATTGAATTGTCCCGCACTGTACAGCCCACTCAGACTCAACTCGTAGTTAGTCGCGGTTTCCACATCCAAATCGGGGTTGGGGCCGGTTGCCCAATCATCCTCTGTGCCACTACGGGTATAGAGGTTTTCTATCGTCGGCGCTCTAAATCCGCGCCCCACATTCGCGCCAATGCTTAAAGTGTCGGTGATCTTCTGGGTAATACCCAATGCGCCACTGACAGCATCAAAGGACTGATCACCCAACGAGGTGCCGCCCAGGGAGTCTTCAAAAAACTCGGTGGCCTTGGCACTGTAATCGTAATCATCGTAACGCAGGCCAACTTGCAACTCAGTGCGTTCGCCCAGTTGTATTTTATCCAAGACGTAAACATTGGCGCTCTCGATATCCGCTTGCGGAATCAGAGCCGGGACCACAGAAGTAGAGGGGCCGCGACCCGGACTGTTCTGCCAGCGCACCTGGGTGTTTTCAACACCGTGGTCAAGCCACGCAAAACCGTACACCAGATCATGTTGCACACTGCCGGTAACAATGCCCTTAGCAAAATCAACCCGCAACTGACGCATGGTCTGATCGTAGTCACGCGTATCGATACGAGGAGCCAGTTCCCGCTCGGGTGTGTCAGGATCGTCATAGAAGGTGACATTTTGCCTGGTTATGGCTTGAAAATCGCTGGTTTGATAGTTAAACGCCCAGCTCAGCTCGTCAAACACCACTGCATCGGCTTGCAACTCGTGAAATACGCCAATACGCTCGCGTTTGCGGGTATCATCACCGATACGATCCAGATACCATCTGCCATCGAAGGACTTGGCATCGGTCTCGATCTCGGCTTCATAGCGCTCCACCACGAGCCCCAGCACATGCTTGTCGCTGAAGTCGTAGTTCAGTTTGACAAAGAGGTTGGAAATATCTTTGTCCTGAGGATCGGGGCGCTCGCGAGCACTGCCCTGAACATCGGCACCCTCAGTGTGGTTTGAGGTTTCGCTGGCCTCGCGACCGGTCACAATAGCCAGTGCTTCGAATTGGCCTGCGCGCGCCGCCGCGCTGAGGTTCAACATGGTCTGATCGGAAGCATCAGCGTACATGGCAGCGACTTTGCCACCGACATCATCGCCGGCTTGGGCAAGAAAATCATCCGCATCCTTGGTGACAAAACGCACCGAACCACCCAGCGCACCGCTACCGGAAATCACCGAGTCTGCACCGCGCGTAATATCCACCAGTTTCATGGTTTCAAGGTCAATAGCGCCGCGTCCCCCTTTAAAATAGCCGTAGGCCTGACCGCCTTCGTACTGCAGCGTCTCGCCCTGGGTCAAACCGTCGACGGTAATCGCAACGCGGTCATCGGTCACACCGCGAATGTTAAAGCCCATATCACCCCAGCGGGTGTCTGCTGCTTCAATTTCAACGCCGGGAATATCTTTGACCAGATCGCTGACGTCACTGACCATGCGATTCTCAATCATTTCACTGGTAATCACATCGCTTTGTTCATCGACTTCCCCGGCGATTTGGGTCAGGTCAAGCTCCTGCAATTCCTGCGCGGTAGCGCCCATGCTGACCAGGCCAATCGCCAGTGCCATTAAGCTTCGTTTCGTGTTCATACTCTACTCCTTTCACTCCATGTACGAATTGGGGAGAAAACTCCCCAGGTGTTAAATGCGGGAATTCAGTACCCCTGTTTCCCGTCTTACTTATTGATTTACCGAGCGCGACCTCACCACAGTAACTGGCAGCCGCGCCACAAGGCCGTAAATTACGACCTCATCTTGACACTCAATCCGCAACGCCGATATCTGCCGCCGACACCACGCCGTCGCCATTTTTGTCCCAGCGCACGAAAATACGCTTGCCAGAGAGCTGAAATTCATCGAAGGTCATCATGTCATCGTCGTTGTCGTCGAGCACAGCAAAGCGTATGTAGGTCTGGCGAATTGCCCCCCGACGGGTACGCTGCATCGCGGTGTCCAGGCGAGCGTTATACTCATCGGCGTACTCGCTGAAATTTACTTTGCCGTCTTTATTCGCATCAGTTAAGTGAAAAGTGGTGCGGCGCTCACGATCAAATTCACGCTTACTTACTTCACCGTCATCATTGGCATCGTAAAGCCTCATAAAACCTCGCAAAGAATGTGAAGTCGGCATACGTAAAAATGAACGGCGGTGCTTCTTGCCCGCTTTGTGCGCTTTTTTACACTGCTTGTCGACAGCGTTGACCACACTGTTGTTATCGCAATCCCAACGGGAAAACATTCCGTTGCCAGATTTTTCATATTCCGCAAAAGCCAACATTTCATTGTCGTCTTTATCCAGCGCCGCAAAACGCCTTTTGGTTTGCTCCTGATGCCTGGCGTGCTCTTTCTTTAAGCTGGCGTTGAAGCGCGCTTCGTATTCGTTAACGTATTCTTCTTCATCGACCGTGCCGTTGCTATTGGTGTCAGTTTTATCAAAGCGCGCCCGGCGCCAATCGTTGTACTCCGCCCAGGTGACACTGTCATCGCCGTTGGCATCGTATTCTTTAAGTACGCGATCGAGACCCTTTTTGGTCATTGGACGAGACCGGTGACCTCGGTCATCATTGGCCACTTTAGCTCTATCGGCTTTGGTCAAACCTGGCTGAATACCCTGCGATGCTTGCTCATCAACCACGACGCAGCCAGATACCAACGCAGTCACCGCCGCTGCAAATAAAAATTTGTTCATGATCTACTCCCTTTTTTAATCAAGACTTTTTAAAAACGTCAAAACTCAGTGTCGTGGTATAGCTGTACAGGGGCACTTTTGCCGATTCGGGCGCCGCCACTCGCTTGCGCGCTCTAAGCAGATACCTGCCTTTTGCCAGGGTCAGCGAAGCCACACCATTATCGTCCGTTGTCAACACCACAGGTTTTTTACTGCCATCGCGGCAAGCGTGATAAAGACTCAGCTCAAGTGCCTTTACCGGCTCTCCGTTCAGTAGAACCCTGACCGCAAAAACCTGGCCGGGAAACAGCGTACTTGGATTTTTCAGGGGCTCGATTTGCAGCCCTTTATCATCGACTTTAAGTGCCTTATCGCTAGTCGTTTTATAACTGACGTAGGTGTCCGCCTGGGTCAAAGACTGAAACTGCTGAGTAACCACGGCGCCCTCGGGAATCGGTGCATCCAAACCCATGACCCGACCGTCCTTGCCCTCGTGCTTGAAAAACGTAAATACCGCACCCTGGCGCATACCGGTGCTGATGCGATAGGTACCCTCTTGTGTTAAAGCCACCTCCGCAACCGTTCGAGTCTTAAGAGTGACCAACTGTTCTGGCTTAGCACGGCTTCCGTCGGGCTGAACAACGAAGAACTCACTGTTGTCAAACGCCGCGTCGGCTGCAAAAAAGGTTTCCGCAAACGATGCATCGAGGCTCACCACGCCACCGCGTGCCGCCTCGTCACTAACCGCAATCAGATAAGGCGTATGCGCATGTGCAACGCCAGATAACAAAGTACAAGCCCCCGCAATAATGCTGGCAACAACGCTTCTAGACATACTTTTCATACATCGCATAAACAAACCTCTATTGATTGAAAAATCGCGTTAAAATGGTACGAACAGCGCTAAAGACTGGACGCGAAGCCTACCACCTAACAATAATAATCTCAATTCACATCATAATAATATAGATTCGCATTAGTAATAATTAACAATAAACGGCCTCGACTTCGCCGACCCCGCACGGTAGAAACCGCCAAACCACCGGTCTTTCTTCTCGCAGCAGCCTGTGCATGGCAGAACAATGGCAAAAACGGGGGATCCTTATGCAAGAAAGACTGACTCGAAACATTTTTTGTTAACACCGCAAGACGATCAGCAATCCACTATTGACGCGCGAGGCGCATCAGTACCTCCATATTGGGTATTAAATCCCGCCGCGAGGGATTGTCGTTGAGCACATCCTGTAATAAATCGTGCGCTGCGCGATACTGCCTGCGCTGATAGGCGATCTGCGCACGCCGCAACAGCGCCGCCTCTCGACACTCGGGCAAGGCCTGAGCGCGAGTCAGCAAAGCATCTGCGCGCCCAAGTACATCCTGCTCTATCAAAATATCGGCCAGTAACAGTAACGCCTGTCCGTTCGCCGGGTTAAAATTCAAGGCACGATCCAGGTGCTGCCTGGCCTTGGCAGCACTGCCGCGGTGTAACTCCAAACGCGCATACTGAGTGTAAAGCTCACCGCGCTGATCAGGACTGTAATGGGATTGCTGCTTCAGGGCCCGCGCCAACAGGCGTTGCTGCTGCTCCCAGCGCTCCCGGTCGGACAACCAATTCAGCAAGCGGGAAACCTCGGGAAACTGTCGCAACAATGCGGGGTTAGCAAGCACCAAATCCACCGCCCTGGCCACGTTGCCCTGGCTCAGATTTAATTGACTGGCCAGGCGAACATTTTGGGTCGATTTTTCGCCCAAACGCAGCGCGGCCTCCATTGCCGTTAACGCCGCCAGCTCGTCTTTCACACCCAACGCGGCATTGGCACGGTGCAACCACAACTCTCGATTATTAACATCGCGCTGCAATAACTCATCGACCATCGCCCGCGCCTGGTGATAGGCGCCCGCGCGGCTCAGAGCCAGCAACAAACCCTGTTGCCACTGTTTTTTCTCTGGCGCCAATGTATAGGCTTGCTGATAGGCCGCCACGGCACTGAAAGCGCTGTGGTTTCGCAGATTTAAATAGCCCAATTGCCCGTAGACCATATCGTTATCTGCCCCAAGCGCAATCGCCTGGGTGAGGTAGCGGTGTGCCAGCTTTTCGTCGCCTTGTAAAAAAGCCACATTTGCCAGCGACTGCGCCGCCAGCAAATAGGGACCGTGCTGCTGTATCGAAGCCTCATAATCCTTTTTTGCCGCCGCATATTTTTTTAATTGCGTAGCGGTCTGTGCACGAATGTACAGCAATGCAGCACTTGGATTTTTGGGCCATTTTTTTAATAAATGCTGATAAGCCTGCGCGTACTGGTTCGCCGAAAAATAGGTTTTTAACGCATCGACCAGAGCAAATTCTTCCGTATTCAGGGTCGGCGCTGAGCCGCCAGAACTGAGTGTTTGCAAACTGACACTCCAATCGGGCGGATTCAGTTTTACTTTACTGAAACTCTGCGCCACGGCATTGCCCGGCTGCCACAAGCAACAGAGCAATACACTACAGATTAGCGTATAAAATCGATTCATTGTCGCCCTAACCTCCACCTGAGACCAGTTCCACAGGCCATAAAAACTCCGCGCGAACTGCCTTTCCGTCTTTGCTTGGTGCGGTAAAGCGCGCCATGCGAATTGCCGCAAGCACCCCGGGTTTAAGCTCGGGGTATTGCAGATATTTAATCGCTTTTAAGGTCACCTCACCTTTCTCATCAATGACCACATGCAGTTTTGCCGAGGCTTTTTTAATAGCGCGACGCTGCAAACTATCCGGGAACGCGACCCGCAAGGGCACCAGCAAACGGGGTCGCGTATCCAGCTCACCAAGCCCAAAGGTCTGCAGCTCTGCACTCCAGTCAAACTCCCAATCGCTTGCCTGAAAATGTTTCAGCTGTGGGCGCACAGGCTCTGGCAGGGCGTCCACCTTGGCTTTCCCCAGCACAATTTGTAACTCACCGCCTTCAGAACCGGCATCGATATGCAGGGCGCTCGTGCTATAGGACTCACTTTTTGTTACCGGCGGCGGTGGCGGAGGCGGAGGCGGTGCCGCCAGGGCCACCTCTCGCACAATGACCTTATCCTTAGTCAAGGATTGCATGCCAAATTGACTGGCCGCCAGCAACCCCAGCAGCAGCCCGAGAAACACTACCGCGAAAACCACCGCGAGCGCTGTGCGTAACGGCGAAGTCACGAGGAAGCAACGCGGGTAGCCAAATTGACCTGCGCTGCACCCGCCAGTTTTGCCTGATCGATCACCTGCACCAGCAAGTCAGCCGGAGCGCGCTTGTCTACTTGTATCACTACCACTTGTTTATTGGGGCCCAAATTCGCGGCCACCACATTGCGAACCCCGGCAATGCCTATTGTTCCGCCATTAAACACAACTTCATGATTTGCGGTAATAGCAATTAAAATAACGCTGCGCTCAAGCTGGGTGGCGGAAACGGCTTTGGGCTTATCTACCTCTACCCCGCTTTCCTGCACAAACACGGTGGTAACAATAAAAAAGATCAGCAAAATAAAAACAACATCGATAAGAGGCGATAAATCGATGCCTCGATGTTCCTG
>PDSN01000135.1 GCA_002748505.1 Gammaproteobacteria bacterium
ATGCCCTCTCGTTTAGAACTCGCAAATGCCATTCGCGTTTTGAGTATGGATGCCGTACAACAAGCCAACAGCGGCCACCCCGGCGCACCCATGGGCATGGCCGACATCGCCGAAGTGCTGTGGAATGACGCACTGGTACACAACCCGGCAAACCCGAACTGGGCCAACCGCGATCGCTTTGTGCTCTCCAATGGCCACGGCTCCATGCTGCTGTATTCACTGCTGCACCTATCCGGTTATGAACTGCCCATCAACGAACTGCGCAACTTCCGCCAGCTGCACAGTAAAACCCCCGGCCACCCCGAATACGGTTACGCCCCCGGCGTTGAAACCACGACAGGCCCGCTGGGGCAGGGTGTCGCCAACGCCGTGGGCATGGCGCTGGCTGAAAAAACACTGGCTGCACAATTTAATCGCGACGACTTTAACGTGATCGACCACTACACTTACGTCTTTTTAGGCGACGGCTGTTTGATGGAAGGCATTTCCCACGAAGTCTGCTCGCTGGCGGGCACACTGGGGCTGGGCAAACTGATCTTGTTCTATGATGACAACGGCATCTCCATCGATGGCGAAGTTGAGGGCTGGTTCTCCGATGACACCCCCGCGCGTTTCGAAGCCTATGGCTGGCAGGTCATTCCCGCGGTGGATGGCCACGATGCAGACGCCATCGCCAAGGCGCTGGCCAGCGCCAAAGCTGAAACTGACAAACCCAGCCTGATCTGCACCCGCACGGTGATCGGCAAAGGTTCACCCAATAAAGAAGGCAGTGAATCGGTGCACGGCGCCCCCCTGGGAGCCGATGAAGTGGCTGCGGTACGCGAAAACCTGGGTTGGAAACACGAGCCCTTTGTAATTCCCGATGACATCTACGCCGCCTGGGATGCCCGCGAGCGCGGCGCACACCAGGAAGCGCAGTGGACCTTGAAAATGGAACAGTACGCACAGGCTCACCCGACACTTGCCGCCGAGCTGAACCGTCGTCTGGCCGGTGACCTGCCGGCGGATTTTGCCCAACAAGTCAGCGATTACGCCGCGCGGTGTCAGGCGGCGGGGGAATCCATCGCCTCGCGCAAGGCCTCGCAAAACACACTGAACGCCTTCGGCCCATTGTTGCCCGAATTACTCGGCGGCTCCGCGGATCTGGCAGGCTCCAACCTTACCCTGTGGAGCGGTTCAAAAGGTATCAGCGCAGGGGATGCCAGCGGCAACTACGTTTACTACGGCGTACGCGAATTCGGCATGTCGGCAATGATGAACGGCATGGCGCTGCACGGCGGTTTCGTACCCTACGGCGCAACCTTCCTGATGTTTATGGAATACGCCCGCAACGCGGTGCGCATGGCCGCCTTGATGAAGCAGCGCGTGTTGTTTGTCTACACCCACGACTCCATCGGCCTCGGTGAAGACGGCCCCACGCACCAGCCGGTAGAGCAGCTCACCTCGCTGCGTTCAACGCCAAACCTTTACACCTGGCGACCCTGTGATACGGTGGAATCCGCCGTGGCCTGGGGGCAGTCCGTTATGCGTGACAACGGCCCGAGCGCGTTGATTTTCTCACGCCAGAATTTACCGCATCAGGCGCGCAGCCAGGAGCAGGTCGATGCTATCGCCCGCGGCGCTTATATTCTGCGCGACTGCGAGGGCAAGCCCGAGCTGATTTTGCTGGCCACAGGCTCTGAAGTAGCACTGGCAATGAGCGCTGCCGAGCAATTAAGCAATGCCGGACGCGCGGTACGTGTAGTATCCATGCCCTGTGCCGAAGCCTTTGCCGCCCAGGATGCCAGCTACCGCGAAACAGTTTTACCCAGCGATGTACTGGCGCGCGTAGCCGTGGAAGCAGCCCATCCCGATTACTGGTATCGCTGGGTTGGCCTCGACGGACGCGTCATTGGCATAGACAGCTTCGGCGAATCTGCACCCGCGGCGCAATTAATGCGGGAATTTGGCTTCACGGTGGAGAACGTCGTCGTCACCGCCCAGGAATTACTGGACTAAACCCCCGGTGTTTCGCCTTGCCATCAACGGCTTTGGCCGCATTGGTCGCTGCGTGCTGCGCGCACTTTACGAAAGTGATTTGCGCCACAGCCTGCAAGTGGTCGCCATCAATGAATTAGCCGATGGCGCCACCGTGCGCCATTTGCTCAAATACGATTCTTCCCACGGCAAGTTTGCGCTACCGGTAAGCGGTGATGAGGCTTATTTACGTGTGGGCGATGACGCCATCCGCCTGCTGCGCGAGGCTGACATCGACAAACTGCCCTGGGGCGAGATGGGTGTCGATATGGTGCTGGAATGCTCGGGCGCGTTTTCCGATCGTGCCAGCGCCGAAAAACACCTGGCACAGGGCGCAGGCAGGGTGCTGTTTTCCCAGCCCGCCGAAGCCAGTGTAGACGCCACCATTGTGTATGGCGTCAATCATCAGCAATTATCCAGTGATCACCGCATTGTATCGGCGGCCTCATGCACCACCAATTGTATCGTGCCGGTGCTTGACGCCCTGAACGATGCGCTGGGAGTGGTCTTTGGTAGTATTACCACCATTCACTCGGCGATGAATGACCAGCCAGTGCTCGATGCCTACCACCATACCGATCTTCGCAAAACCCGCGCCGCAGGGCAGTCCATCATTCCGGTGGACACCGCCCTCGCCAAAGGTATAGCACGTATCCTGCCCTATACCGAAAATCGCCTCAGCGCCCAGGCGGTGCGGGTTCCCACGCAGAATGTATCGGCGATGGATCTCACCGTGCAACTGCACCGCGCCACCAGCGTCGACGCGGCAAATCGCGTACTGCAAGACGCGGCGCAATCGCGTTTTAACGGGGTGCTGGGCATCACCGACGAGCCTTTGGCGTCTTGTGATTTCAACCACGACTGCCGCTCGGGCATAGTTGACACCAATCAGACCCGTTTAAGTGGTGAACATTTACTCAAAGTGCTGGTATGGTTTGATAATGAATGGGGCTATGCCAACCGCATGTTGGACGTAGCTCACCACTGGCAACAGCAGATAACGGGCACAAGCCCTGGAGGTAAACCATGACTCTGGCAGTAAAATTGATGGCGGATTTGGACTTATCCGGCAAGCGCGTACTGATTCGCGAAGACCTGAACGTACCGATTAAGGATAGCTCGGTCAGCTCCGACGCCCGGATTCGCGCGGCACTTCCCACGGCGCAGGCAGCACTGGATGCCGGCGCAAAGGTCATGCTGATGTCACACCTTGGCCGCCCCACCGAGGGTCAGCCCGAACAGCAATACTCCCTGATGCCCGTGGCACGCCGTTTGAGCGAATTACTGGACAAAAAAGTGCGTTTAGTGGCCGACTGGCGCAACGCCGAAGCCGCCGAGGGTGAAGTCGTGTTACTTGAAAACGTCCGCTTCAACGAAGGTGAAAAGAAAAACGACGAAAGCCTGGCTAAAGATTACGCAAAGCTCTGTGATGTGTTTGTTATGGATGCCTTCGGCACCGCGCACCGCGCCCAGGCCTCGACCTACGGCGTTGCGCAATTCGCTCCGGTTGCCTGTGCTGGCCCCTTACTGGCCGGTGAATTGAACGCCCTGGAAGCAGCGCTCAGTAATCCCGCGCGCCCAATGGTGGCGATTGTGGGCGGCTCAAAAGTATCCACCAAGCTCACTGTGCTTGAAGCCTTGTCAGACAAAGTCGATCAACTGATTGTTGGCGGCGGCATCGCCAATACCTTTTTGGCAGCAGCGGGCAAGCCCGTGGGTGAATCACTGTGCGAGCACGACTTGTTAGACGCCGCCAAAACACTAATGGCAAAAACCAGTATCCCGCTGCCTGAGGATGTGGTTACCGGCAAGGCTTTTTCTGAAAGCACGCCAGCCGAACAAAAAAGCGCCGATGATGTCGCCGACGACGATATGATTTTTGATATCGGCCCCAAAGCCCGCGCCCAGGTCAGCGAACTGCTCAGCAAGGCAAAAACCATTTTATGGAACGGCCCCGTGGGCGTGTTTGAATTTGAACAGTTTGCAGGCGGTACCGAAGCGCTCAGCAAGGCCATTGCCGAAAGTGACGCTTTCTCCCTGGCAGGTGGCGGCGACACCCTGGCGGCGATTGATAAATTCAATATTGCCGACCAGGTATCGTATATCTCCACTGGCGGTGGGGCGTTTTTGGAATATGTGGAAGGAAAAACCCTGCCCGCGGTAGCCATTTTAACCGAGCGCGCCAAGGACTAAACCGGCGATGAGCGAGGCCAGCAATGAAGCTACCGCGTCGTTTTCTCTACCGACTACGGTAGAAAAACTTCGTGCTACACTGCCGGCTCTCGATCGCGCTACGGCATATCCCGATCCGCTGCTGCTAAGATTCTGCGCCCTGTACGGCATCGATTTTAGTCAGCAGCGCAAGGGCATCACCCATTTTATGGGACGCATAAGCTCTGGTCGCAACAACGGCAATCAACAACTTTGGCGAATACGCCCAGGCCATAGACGATGTGGTAGGCACCTGTCAGCTGGACCAGACCCATTGTGTCGTTATGGGGCAGAGCACCGGCTGCGCCGCACTATTGGAATATGCCAGAAACTGTGACTACGTTTTTCAACACACCGTTTTTCTTGCGCCACTGCTGCGTCCGATAAAATGGCACAGCATTTGGTGGTTGCACTTACTGGCAGGCAGGTTTATTAAATCTGTGCCACGGCGCTTCGACAGCAACTCCGGTAACGAACAGTTCAACGGCTTTTTAAAAGCCGATCCACTGCAAAGCCACAGTATTTCCAGTAAATGGGTGGGCGCACTAAAACGCTGGTTGGCGACCCTGCACTATGAACCAGTGGGTATTCCCTCGGCATTGATCATACAGGGCGATGACGACAACACCGTGGACTGGCGCTGGAACTTACCGCGCTTTGAAAAACTGCTGCCCAACGCACAGGTGATGATCCTCAACAAAGCCCAACACCACCTCGCCAACGAAACGTCAGAGCTGCGCGCCTGTTATTTGCGGGTGGTGGAAGATTATCTGACCTGAAGCTCTTGGCCTGCTCATCGCGGCCGATACACAGACGGCGATATTCAGGCTTTAGCGGACAAACTCGGCACCGCTTCCAGGGTCGCCACTAACCAGGTATAAAAACTGTCCACGCTGGCGATATCCACTTTTTCATCCGGTGAATGGGGAAAGCGGATGGTGGGGCCAAAGGAGATCATATCCCAGTTGGGATAGATACCACCTAAAAGGCCGCATTCCAAACCCGCGTGGATGCTGCGCAGCGCCGGTGGTTCGCCAAACAGCGCCGCGCCGGTTTTTTGCATGACAGCGAGAATACGAGAATCGAGATTCGGCTGCCAACCAGGGTAGGCACCTTCATAGACGCCCTCACCACCTGCCAGTAAAAACAGGTCGCTTATTTGTTGGGCCAGTTCATCGCGGGCGCTATCGACGGATGAGCGCAGTAAAAAATCAAAATGAACAGCCTGTTGCTTCATTTCCACAATCGCCAAATTGCTGGAGGTTTCCACCAGGCCCTCCATATCCAGACTCATACGATAAACTCCGTTGGGGGCAACATTCATGACAGCCAGAAAACGCTGCTTGGAAGCCTGGTTCAGCGCTGTGTACGTTTCACCGCCATCGTATTCGACAACTGTCAGGGCGATATCAGGCTCTACCTTGGCGTATTCTGCGTGCAACATCGCCATAAACCCGGTGAGCCTGGCACGCACCGCTGCAATATCTTTTGGCTCACAGGCAATAATTGCCGATGACTCTCGGGGAATCGCGTTGCGCAAATTACCACCACTGAAATCACACAGTTTGATGACTGGTCTGTCGATAAACGTTAAAAATCGCGCCAGCAATTTATTGGCATTACCGCGCTGACAGCTGATATCCACTCCCGAATGACCGCCTTTCAAACCGCGCAACTGGATTTGATAGAGCGCCATGGCATCATCCATCGCTTCGCGCGCAACAGGCAGTTGAAAAACACCGTCGACACCACCAGCGCAGCCGATGTACAGCTCTTTTTCATCCTCGGAATCGAGGTTTAACAAAATCTCGCCAGACAAGCTCTTATCACTCAAACCAAACGCGCCGGTCATGCCGGTTTCTTCATCGCAGGTGAACAGCGCCTCGATTGGCCCGTGCTTTATGGTCTGATCGGCCAGCACCGCCATAACCGCCGCAACGCCAATGCCATTGTCTGCACCCAGGGTTGTGCCTCGCGCCGTAACCCACTGCCCATCGATGTAAGCCTGAATGGGGTCCCTGGTAAAATCGTGGTCAACGTCACTGTTCGCCTGTGGCACCATATCCAAATGCGATTGCAGGATAACCCCTGGAGAATCTTCATACCCCGCGTGCGCAGGCTTTTTAATAATCACATTGCCCACATCGTCTCTAAAAGTCTCAAGCCCTAAACTGCGGCCAAACTCCAACATAAAGGCCTGAATGGCCTCTTCGTGTTTCGACGGCCTGGGAATTTGGGTGAGCTGGTAGAAGTTGTCCCAAACGGCTTTGGGTTCAAGAGTGCTAAGGGGATGGGTCATAGTATGCTCCGCCGGAAAAGTGGATGTTATCGTTGCTGGCCAGGATTATGCCACAACGCTAACAGCCGTAACGCTGCTTAAATACGATACCCTATGCCATAAGCATCGACAAAACGACCTTGGCCAGGACACACCAAACCACAACCACCAGCGGTGAGAGACGCCATAATGCGAGCAGCCCGAAGCCAACCGCTGCAATGACCAGATCACCCCAGCCGCTTATTCCAGAGGTGAAGACAGGATTGTACAGCGCCGCAGCCAACAAACCCACAACAGCGGCGTTTACACCAGCGATAGCTCGGCTGGCCAGAGGGTTGTGCGAGACCGCCGACCAAAAAGGCAACACCCCAAGAATCAACAAAAACCCGGGTAAAAACATAAAACCCAATGCCACCGCGGCCATAAGCCAGGCGCTTTGTTCTCCCGCTATAACGGAACCCAAAAAAGCCGAAAACGCAAACAGGGGGCCAGGGATGGCCTGGGACGCGCCATAACCCGCTAAAAACTGCTCAGGACTTACCCAGCCCGGCGCAACGATAGAATCCTGTAACAACGGCAAGACGACATGCCCACCGCCAAAGACCAGGGCGCCCGCCTGATAAAAAGCGCTGGCCACCGAAGGAACGTCAGGCTTTGCGGTCGCCAAGATTGGCAGGCCGATGAGCAGCGCGGCAAATACCACAATGCACAAAAGGCCAACACCACGCCCGTAGGCAATAGGTATTTTATGGGTATCATCGGGAGCAGAAATATTGCGAAAAAACAGCATACCCGCTAACGCGGCGCAGACCACGACAAGGAGCTGAACCACCGTCGAGGAAACGACCAGCAATGCCGCAAGCGCCAATACCGCGATAACTCGCCTGGGAACATCGGGGCAGAGCGTTTTCGCCATACCGAGTACGGCATCAGCGACTACAGCGCAGGCCACAAGCTTTAGTCCGTGGATCACTGCAACGCCGACAGGGTCCGACAGCATTGGCAGGGCAGCCGAAAATGCAATAAGCACCATGGCCGAGGGTAGCGTAAAAGCCAGAAACGCCAGGAGCGCACCCAGCCAGCCCCCGCGCAGCAGGCCGAGGCAAAACCCCAATTGACTGCTGGCAGGCCCAGGCAGAAATTGACAGATGGCAAGCAGCTGCCCAAACTGATTGTCGCTGAGCCAGCCGCGGCGCTGTATCAGCTCTTTGCGGAAATACCCCAAATGAGCGACCGGGCCACCAAAAGAGCTAAGACCCAGTTTTAAAAACGCGAAAAATACCTCGATTGGGTTTCCGTTATTATTGTTTTTACCTGCAACTTCATTCATACGACAAGGCTTTCCTACAATTGGCGCAACGGCATGCGGCACCGAACCCGGCCAACAAAGCCCACGGGTTACCACTACGCAGTCTGGCAAAGACACAGAGATCACCGCTGATTCATGCGCGCCGTATTGGCCAAAAAACCCAAGCAACACCGCTGCCGATCAGTATACCGGCAACGGTTTCAATTCGCGACTTGGAGCAGCGGTGAGAGATGCTGTCTAAAAATTCAGCTCATAACTCAAAGACACGGTACGACCGCGACCGGAGAAATAACGATCATCGCGATTTTGGTACTGGGAGTACAGCGTTTCATATTCCTTATCCAACAGGTTCTGAATACCCAGACCAAAGGTTCCCACGCGACTATCATAGGCCAGGCTCAGATCAACCAGGGTAAAGCCTTCAAATACAGCACGCTCGTCCGTGGCGGCGCGAAGGCCCTTTTGGGTGCGATCTTCCAGTCTGGAAATCTGTAATTTACCGCTAACAGCACCCCAGTTCCCCATGGCAAAGACATTGAGTCGATCCGGCGCCTGGTTATTGTGGGACATATCGGTATCGACAGAGCCATCACCATCGGCATCGTACTGGCCTTCCACGTGAGCATAGTTCATACCGAGCATGAGCTGGTTGGAAACCTCATAGCTGACAATAATGTCATAACCTTCTATTTCCTGCTTCTCGCGCTTTACCACATAGATGCCATTGTCGTCTTTAAGACGCGAACCCAGATCGGTGTCAGACCAGTAGTAGGACAGCTGGGCGCTCCAACCGTAGGCGTCATAGTTCAGGCCGATTTCCTTGTTTTCAGTAATCACCGGCTCCAGATCGATAAAATCATCGACATCCAGACCGGGAACATCAATGGCGCGCAGAATACGACCCACATCCGCCATATCAAAACCTTCCGCATAAGACGCGTACACAGCCAGAGCATCGGTAAGGTTGTAGACCACACCCACATTGCTCAGCAGCTCTTTGTAATCGGGCTCACCGCCCTGAACGAAGGTGCTGTTTTCTGAGGGCAGAGTGACAAAATCGTCCACATCCAGGGTTGCGTTTTCATGGCGCAGACCCGCCGCCAAAAGTAAATTGTCACCCACCTTATATTCGAGCTGCATAAACGGCGACACGGCAATCAGGTTCATTTTAGGAACCCAGACACGCCCGGTCACAGGAAGCGTCTGCATGCTTTCATCCGTTGCATAGTCCAACCCGAACATGGTGCGCAAGCCGTCAATCCCTGCGAGAACCCTGTACTCATAAGACAGCTTGATACCGAATTTCTCGGATTCAATTTGAGACTGATCGAGGATCGCAGGACCTCCGGGTGTCAAAGCCCAGCGACGATTTATCGAGCCTTCAAACAGCGCTTCATAATCCTGAAAGTACAACTGAGCCAATAATTTGCCGCCGAACAGGTCATCGTGACTGTAATCTAAAGAGAGGGTCGCAACATCGTTTTTGGCGGGCTCGCCGTAAATGTCGCTGGTATCATTGCGCCTGCTGGTTGCGTAGATGCCTGCATCACGATCCCCAGGAACGTTTTCCAGCTTGCCGTTATTTTCCAGCTCGTAATCATTCAGCATCAGCTGGATGCGCTGTGCGTCAGTAATACTGTAGCCAAGCTTTGCATAGAAATCCCGAGACTCGGAATCCTGCAACTCACCCTGGGCGGTTCGATACCCAATGCGACGATTATCCGCATCGTAGAAAATACCGCGCTCGTGCCAGGCCACTCCAACCACCGCGTCCAGATCACCGGAGACGATATCACCAATATAGGTGAGTTTGTGGCCCATGGAATTACCATCGAATTTGTCATTGCTGGTCATGCGCGCTTTGACAGTGTTATTCCATTCGCCCCCGCCCTGTGCGCTGCGTGTAATCAGGTTGACGACGCCGCCAGTAGCACCGATACCCTGTACGGCATTGGCACCCTGGATGACCTCAATACGCTCCAGAAAATCGCTGTCTATGGTAAAGCCATCGCGCAGGCCGTCGCGCAGGGAATTGTGCTGGGGAACACCGTCGATCATTAACAGCGCATTTTTACCACGCAGGGTTTCCGCGCCGCCGGACATCTTCTGTGAACTCGGTGCAAAACCCGGCACTGTGCGGCTCAGAATGCCGGTAACCGTATCATCCACCGCCGACTGCAAGGTAATCAGCTCTTCATCGACAATGGAAACCGTATTGGGAATGGTGGATTCAGGCTTGGCCATACGACTGGCGGTAACAATCACTTCCTCTACAACAGCTTCCTGCGGTTGCGCCATGGCGATAGTCGGTATCGAAGCAAAGGTCAGTAAAACGGGGGTTACACAAATCGTGCGCTTTGGCATCGGCGATCTCTCCATAGGAATACAATAGCGCCACGTGGCGGAAGCCACATCAGCAGAGGGATTGTGTCATACCAGCGATAGACTGACAACGATTCTCATTCCCCTTATCGCCGGCACCAGAGTTAAGCAGCAGTGATGCGCGAAAAAAATCCCGCGCCAACAGTACCTAAAAGGCCACGCGGCCGCTCACCGCACCGCCATAGCGGGGGGCTGTCAGCCGAATACAAAGAGTTCAATACGCTTGCCAAAACGCTCGGCAGCAAACTAAAGCTGTTGGGCTCGCGAGCAAAGAGCGGTCATTCTCCCTGTATTCTATGTGTCATTGTTCTTCCTATACTTTGAAACCTGTTGTATGCTCATCCGCTGATCCGGCAAATAATCGAGTAAAAAAGTATGGATATGGAAATTTGGTTTCAGTTCGGGCTGTTCTGGGCTTTTGTTGCGGCATCTGGCTTCTTCTCAAGTTCCGAAACAGCATTGTTCTCCCTGAACAGTTTTCAGCTGGAGCAGATGAAGCACGATGACAACCCGAACCTCAGTCTCGTCAAACGTCTGTTGAGCGAACCCAGGCGACTCATCGTTACCATTCTTATCTGCAACGAGTTCGTCATCGTGGCGTCGTCGGTGCTGTCGGCGTCCATCATCATCGAGACGCTGGGCCCCGAATACTCCTATCTGAACTTATTCGTGGCGGTGCCAGCGCTGTTGCTGTTTGGTGAGATCACGCCGAAAACCCTTGCCCTCAAGCACAATATCGCCTTCGCAAGCGTACAGTCGCGGCCGATTTACCTGTGCTCGAAGGTGATCTTCCCGCTTCGCTGGATCGTCAGGCTGGTAGCCGACCGGCTGACCACCCTGATCGTCGGCAGCGAGCTCAATCGCGGAAACATCGTCACCGAGGACATGATCAGGACCCTGACCCACGAGGCAGAATCTGAAGGGGTGCTCGATCACCAGGAGGCGAAGTTCGTCGACCATATTTTCGAGTTCGGGTACAAACTGGTCAGCGATGTGATGACACCGCGATCGGTTATCAGTTTTATTTCAGTAGATATGCCACTGTCGGAGATTTTCAACACCATACGCAACACCCGACACGTAGCCTTTCCCGTTTACCGCGGCAGCCGGGACAATGTAATTGGCATTCTGTTCGCCCGCGACCTCCTCGGCGTCAACTCAAACCACACCGAAGGTGAAGAGCCTACCCTTGAGTCATTCTTGCGAAAACCTTATCTCGTTTCGCAAAACAAGCCCGCCATCGAGCTATTCAACTTCTTCAGAGAAAGCAAGCGCAGCTTTGCGTTGGTTGTTGACGAATTCGGCGGCATTGTAGGTCTCGTCAACATGAAAGACCTGCTCGGTCAGATCTTCGGGCGCATACGCTCCCTATCCTCAGCCGCAGCGATTCGGGACATTACCTTTGTCGAAGACAAAAATGTTTACATTCTCGATGGCGAAATTGATCTCCACGACTTCAATAGAGGTTTCGATCTAAAACTGGAGAAGGACGGTGTCCGTTCTCTCGCCGGCTACGTTCTGAATCTTCACGGCGAATTGCCAGCGGTGGATACAATCATAGAAACAAGTCATGGCAAATTCTGCGTTTTGGAAGTAGACCACAATCGCATTCTCAAGCTGTTGTACAGCCAGGAGCCAGACGCCGAGCTGTCCACGCGCATGCTGCATGCATCGGATGAGGCAGTCGATACGGAACCTGAACCTGAAACCGAAACTGAAGCCGACACCGAAAACGAAAACAAACTCGACAAAGAACAAGGGGAGAATTAATCATGATAGAGATAATTTTCACCTTGCTGGCAATGCTCCTCTGTCTCATGGCCGAGGGTTTCTTTTCAGGATCGGAAATCGGTGTCGTAAGCGCCGATCGTCTGCGGCTTCGCCATGAAGCGGCCAACGGCTCGAAAGGTGCGAAACTCGCCCTATCGATGCTGGAAAAACCAGAATGGCTGCTGTCAACCACTCTGGTAGGTACAAATATCGCAGTGGTTACCAACACCACCCTGGCAACCGCACTGGTTGTCGGCCTCCTTGGCACCAGCTATAGCTGGGTTGCTGTCGCGATCGTGGCGCCGATAAACTGGGTGCTGGGCGAAATCGTGCCGAAGAGTGTATTTCAACAACGCGCCAACGAAATCACGCCAAAAGCGATATTCGTACTGAAGTTCTTCTCCTACGTATTCTATCCAATACTGTTCGTGTTCAGTGTCATCACACGGATCCTGACGCGGATGGTAGGCGGCGGGGAAAGCGGTATCTTCACCCTTAGAGAGCAGCTCATCTCCATGCTGCACATGTCAGAACCCGAGGGGGATGTGACCGTGGAGCAGGGCAAGATGATCCGCCAGATGTTCAAGTTCTCGGACACGCCAATCATACAGGCGATGGTGCCGCTGGTTAATGTGGCCGGTGTGGACAAAACCGCAAGCTGCGCGGAGGCCAGAGACATGGCCGTGCGTTCAGGTCACAACAACCTGGTGGTTATAGATCAGCGGGTGGACAACATCATCGGTATGATTCATACTCTGGAGTTACTGGGACTTGATGATGACACCCCGATTGAGGAGTTTATAAGTCCCGTCAAGTACGTGGGCGGCTCGAAGAGTGCGCGCGAATTGCTTGACGACCTTCGTCACCTGGACGACACCATGGCGGTGCTGGTTAACGAGTTCGGCAGCGCGCGCGGCATTGTCAGGGCTTCAGACATCATGCAACTCATCGTCGACCAGTACCATGATGAGCAGCAACATGAGTTTGAAGACGAGGACGACTCAATCCGGAAAGTTGCCGACAATGAGTATATTGTCGACGGCGATGTCTATCTGGATCTCTTAAACGACCGCCTGGGCATCGAGATCAAAACGGGCGACTACTCGACGCTTGCAGGCTATCTTTTACAGAAGTTGCCCGATGTTCCCGGTGAGGGCGTCAGCATACAATCGCATGACATCACCTATACCATTGAACAAAGCTCTGAGCGACAAATAAAAAAGGTTCGGATAACCCTCCCGTGAGCAGTCGTTGTTTTACCAACGGACAGGTGGAGATTCACTGTCTGCTTTCAACTCTATGATAGGAGGTAACACACCATGGGTCGCGAAACTACCCTTTTTAGCAGCAAAGAGCCCAAATCACGTGCGGACGTCGCCAGCTTCCTGCACGATCTCGCCAACCGTATCGAACAGGGTGAAATAAAGCTTCGTCGTGGCAGCGACGAAATCCGGTTCGATCTGGCGGATCAGGTAATTCTGGAGCTGAAGCTGGAAGACGAAGAGAAAAGACACAAAGGCATCAGGCACAGCTTCGAAGTCGAACTCAAGTGGTACGACGAATCAGCACACAGCGGGCCGGTTGAGCTGGGCTGAGAAGCCGGC
Source organism: Gammaproteobacteria bacterium (assembly GCA_002748505.1). Taxonomy (GTDB): domain Bacteria; phylum Pseudomonadota; class Gammaproteobacteria; order Pseudomonadales; family Halieaceae. Next base: position 13,571 of record PDSN01000135.1, read on the forward strand.
GCATGAGGGGGTCGCCCCTCGCTGACAGACGTTGTTCAGCGTGAGTCAAACGGAGCGCAGCTCTGGCAGAACACGCTGACGATTGGTTGCGGTCGGCATCGTGTGGCAATTGACCTCTGGTGCGCTTGACCCTGTTTGGCCCGTGCCTGATTTGATACTTGGCCTGATTTGATGCTTGCGAGGCAGGCGGGTAGTGCTTTAATCGCGTACCCGCCTCATATGATGAACCCAACAGGCCAACACACCCCTACAGATCAGCTACGTATAGGAAATCATAGCCAACGTAGATAAATATGCTGCAAAGAACCAAGGTAATCAGCATGGCGGGGGTGCCCTTTCTAATCCACAAACCGGGCGTAATCGCCAGGGAGCGGTCTCCTGTTTCTCTGGCAAGGCGTTCCGAAATGGTCACAATGTACACGTTGGCGGTAGAACCTATGTGAGAGCCATTACCACCCATGCCCACACCCATCGCCAGTGCCCACCACATCACGCTGACATTGACACCTTCATTTTGCAGACCTACCAGTACGGGGATCATGGCCGCTGTGAAGGGAATGTTATCGATTAAAGCCGACAAAATCGCAGCAACCCACAACAGCAACAGCGCCGCAAACAGGGGGTGTTCTACGATAATGGGCTTGAACTGCTCGCCGACGATTTCCAGTAAACCAGAGTGTTCAACGCCGCCAATGACAATAAACAGGCTGATAAAAAATATTAACAGCGGTGTTTCCAATTGCTGTGTTACATGCTCCAGTTCCACCTTGCGTGACATGAACACCAGCAGCGTTAAACACGCCGCAGCCACCAGCCAGGGCTCCCAGCCGATATGGTGATGTACGATAAAGAGCACCACCATAACCGCCATCACAAAGAGTGACTTGTGCCACAACCTTTTGTTTTTGTATTCCGCGACACGATCAAAGGTATGCTCAACCTGCGCAGTAAGTTCCTTCTTAAACAGAAATCGCAAACCAATCAAGATACCCAGCCAAGCCAGCAATACCGGTGGGCCCATGTGGATAATAAACGTATTGAAGTCTATGCCCGCTGCAGAACCAATCATCAGGTTTGGAGGGTCACCTACCAGAGTTGCTACGCCGCCCGTGTCGGACAAAAGCGCCGCAGCTAACAAGTAGGGTATTGGTGATACACCGATGTTCCGGCAGATCATGATAATTAGAGGGCCAAAAATGATAACCGTTGTTACGTTGTCCAATAACAGAGAGATAACGGTGACCGCGGTACCAAGAAAAACGATCAGCCGCATTTGCGACCCACCGCTTTTCTTCGCCAAAAATTGAGCCAAGTGCTCAAAGCCGCCGGTGCTTATCATGATAGAAACAATTACCATCATGATGGCGAGTAAGAATACGACGTTCCAGTCGATCGCTTCCAGTGCCAGCTCTGGCGAATAAAAACCAAAATACTGACCGGCAATGATAATTGCGCCAGCTCCTGCCATCGCAAATTTTGCGCGCTCAATACCATGAAACGGTTCGGTGAAGACACCAAGGAAGGTAAAACAGAGAATAATCCCTGAAACCACCATACTATCGGTTAACTCAATCATTTGTGAATCCCTGTACTTTCAATCGAAACGACCTACCGAAAAACGTCTCCGATTCCCCGCCCCGAATGGAAATCGAGGACATGTCATTTGCTTAGCAAGCCTGGCAAGCCGCTAAACAACCAGGTATTTGCGAAGGGGCTTTTTACAATTTAAACGCTGTTGCAGAAAAGCACAGCGCCGAAAGTAAGTCGGGGCGTATTATCCTCTTATTTATGATGAATTCAACGTTAATCTAATAGTATTGGCAATACATCGGGTGATGCTGGGAAAAATCGGATGCACGCGAGCAAGTGCGGCCTGGTGGCGGCGCGAGGGCGGGCATACCAACGCGGCCAAGTCAGCTCAAAAATGCTAAGCGATGACAGACGACCGCCAAGGTGCGAAACCGGGTCTGAAGTTTATAACGCCACGGATAAGGCAATGCCCACACGTCGCGGCGGCGCCGGACTGGAGAAATACACGCCCTCAACAGGCAGGACAAAGTCGGAAAAGGCCTGGCCATTAAAGTAATATTTGTCAAAGATGTTTTCGGCAAACAGGGTCACCGTAAAGGGTGAGACCTCCCACTCCAAACTGGCGTCGAGCACATCCACAGCATCCTGAACCCGTTTGTTGTCCAGATCGAGGTACATCAGTTTAAACTCTTTGTATTCACTGTCGGTGTAGCCCAGTCCTGAAGACAGTGTAAGATTTGTAGTCGCTCGCCATGTCAGCTCCAACTCGGCTCCCTGGGACTCCAGCTCGGCGGCGTTAATAATGACGGAGGTAGAGGCCGCCTCACCAGTTTCCTCATCGCGCAGAAAGCTCATCTCATGCCAGTCTTTTGCGCGCGAATAAAAGGCAGAGATATGCCAGCTTAAAGTCTCATCAAAATTGACGTTCTTAAAGCCAATCTCATAGTTCCACAGGGTTTCCGGCGTATAAAACAGCCCTCGTGCTTTGTCCTCTTCCGTGAGAAACGCATCGTCGTTGATGCCGCCAGGCTGCCACCCCTTGGATGCCGAAACATAGGCGTTCACCCAGGGAGAAAACGCATAAGACAGCGCCACCTTGGGTAAGACCTCGGTGGCGGTCACGGACTCATTAACCACCGGAAATACCCCCATAGGTTGACCACCGACGAAAAAGGCACTGTCTTCCTGTCGC
>PDSN01000172.1 GCA_002748505.1 Gammaproteobacteria bacterium
ATTAGTGCAGCGAGTTATTTTACACGGTCATATTTTTAAAAATGCGGGCACCACATTGGATTGGTCGTTCGCGCGCAGTTTTGGTGAGGGTTTTTTAGATCACCGTCAGGATCAAGTGATGATTCAGCACGGTGGGGCGCATCTGCGTGATATTTTACGAGCGAGTCCGCAGTTGTCGGTGATTTCGTCCCACCATATGCCACGGGATTTACCGAACATAGAAAACCTGCAATTCCAACCCTTGTATTTATTGCGTCATCCTTTGTTGCGGTTGCGCTCCGCTTACCGCTTCGAGCGTCAGCAGGATGCCGATACACCCGGTGCACAGGCAGCGCGCGAAAAGGATTTTGCAAATTATGTGCGCTGGCGTATGCAGCACGATGTTTCACGTACGATTCGCAATTATCAAACAGTGTATTTAGCGGGTTTTCACCGCCGCGCCAGCAATGCCCTGTTGGCATTGAAGTGTTTTTCTGATGCGATTGAGACGTTTAAAGCCGTGCCGCTCATTGGTTTGGTGGAAGACTACGACACCTCGATGGTGGTGTTTGAGTCGGTGCTCAAACAGGATTTTCCCGAGCTTGATCTGGCTTATGTGGCACAAAATGTGACGCAGCCCACCAGAGTCGCTGCGGATACGGATCAGGAAGTGGCCAGTGTATTGGCTGAACTGGGCGATCTGGCCAAAACAGTGATCGATGAAAACAGCTATGATTTAGCCTTGTATCAGCTGGTGAAAGCGCGGCTCGGCTCACAAACGGCGGCTATCGCGGATTTTTCAGATCGGCTGGCGGCATTTAACCAACGCTGCGACGCGCTGCGACCCGTAATGCCGCGAGTGGGTCAGTTACTCAAAAAAAGCTGAACTGACTTTTTGCAGTTTTTTGTACAAATGCCGCACACGCCACGGCAGTTTTTTGGTGTCTGCTTCGTTGTGGGTGTGCAGGCTGGCGGAATAAAAGCGCTGCTCTTCATTTAGCGGCTTCAAGTCGAGTAAAGTGATAACGCGATTGACCCTGTCGTGAAATTGTTGCTCCTGCCAATCAAAACACAATAGTGGAAACGGCTCTTTTTTATACTGTTTGTAAAGCTCGCGGTTATACGCAAGCCAAAGTGACAGGCAATGCGCCTCGCTCATGCTGGGGTCGCGCTTGCGCAGCGATTGGGTGACCGCTAAGGGGTGGCGAAAAATACCGATGTTATCCCGTTCGGGCAATACTTTATTCCAAAGCGGTAAACAAAGCAGCGCGCGGGGGTCTTTAAAACCCCAGCGTGGTTCGTTGTCAAAACTGCGCACAAGCGCCCGCGCCTGTTGTTCGCGTTCATCTGAAAAAAACAGCTTACGGGGCGGCTGATCCCAGCTTGCCTTGTTATCGGCCAACAGCGCATCGTGAAAGTCCACAAAGTCCTGGTTTTCGCGATTGCCCTTGAGGTTGTGCCGGTTCCAGGTGTGATGCTTACCCAGGTGTAACCCCGCCGCCTGTAATGAGCCGGTCAGACAGCTGGTGCCCGAGCGGTGCATACCCAAAATGGCGATGACTTGAGCGGAACCAGACGTTTGTGGTGATACAGATTCAGGCACGGGCAGAGTATTTCCAAGGCGATAGTGACTATAAACACGCGATGGCCGGATTGATACGCCGCGCGTGGGGGGAGATGATGGTAAACTGGCTGTTTATACGGCGCAAGTGAAACCCATGGCTTTAGCCCGGATGTTTCACCAGTAAATGGGATTTTCGGGAAAATTTCTTCGAAAAACCATTAAGGTACAGTTTGTACACTTGTCGAGGTTGTTGTTCATTGAGTAACCCATTGATATTAGAGGAACAATGGCGGAGAGGTCGCCGTACTGGTGAAATATCCGGGTCAGCCCCTTCTCAGTCCCTGCTTTCAGTGGCGGTGGTGGTTCACCATAGCGCCTTGGAGCCACTGCGGGTCACCTTGGCGAGTTTAGCCGATGCCGTAGCGGCCCTGTCCCTGGCGTATCCCGGGCAACAGTTTGACCTGGTGTTACTGGATAACTCCTGTGATGTGCGCTATACAGCCAGTGTTAAAAAGCTGTTGGATTCGTTGTCACTGCCGCACAATCTCCGCCTGAATTATCAGCAAACCGCACACAACGGCGGCTTTGGGCACGGCCACAATCGCGCCCTGGAGCAGGTTGACAGTCGCTACCATTTGATTCTGAACCCCGATGTGGAACTGGCCGAGGACGCCCTGTTAAACGC